>USMO01000054.1 GCA_900555785.1 uncultured Eubacteriales bacterium
AGCGACTACAAGGCGCTGGCTGACGAGGATACGCTCAAGCAGAACAGCGGCTTCACGCTGTACACGGCGGGCGGCAGCCGGGTCAAGACGCTCGACCCGGCGCAGGCGGACGATTGCGCTTGCCGCGCACACCGGGCGGGCAATGTCGGTCGTTTTGCCCAGCGTCAGAACGCCGGAATCCACCACGCTCTGCAGGCTGTCCTGCTCGTATCTGCCGGGCTTCATGACCCGCACATAGGGGGCGCCTTCTCCCCGGCTGGAGCGCAGAAAGGCTTCGTTCAGGTTCGGGTCATAGGTCTGGATGGCGGTCACCGTATCTGCCTCGGCAAGAATCCCTGCCATGGTCTCAAAATCCGGTGCCGTGCTGTATTCAATCTCATAACTCAGCTTCAGCACGCCGTCAATCGCAACGTACATCAGGCTGACGTTGCCTGCGCGCCGGGCGCTGCGGTCGGTGCTCTCGCGCGGGATGCGCACGCCGCTTTTTCCGAGGAACACCGCATTGCCCGCCAGCAGATGGTACTTGTTATCGATGAGCGCTTCGGTGCCGCCGTCGGTCATGCGCAGGAAGACAACCGGCAAATCCTCGTCTGCCTTGCCGCTCCCGGCGTTCATGCCGGCTGCATCCAGCGTACCGCTCATCTTGCGGAACAGGATGCCCGCCAGCTTCATATCCTGCCGGAAATCCTCTCCGTCCCGCACCGAGATCTGCGTACATTTCTGCGCGGCATAGAGGTCGCTGTCGTTGAAAATCACGGTCTTGGGCTGGCTGTATTCGGTCACCGAGCCCTCGCCGATCAGCGCGGCGTTGCGGTAGGACAGCCCGCGGTTCACCCGGCAGAGCGGGTAGAAGTAGAGGAACACCGCAGAGGTCGGCGCGGTGTACATCAGCGTGACCGCGAACGCGGAAAGACCTGCCGTGAAGCTGTCCGCGCGCACGGCGCCGATCAGTCCGCACAGAATCGATGCGCCGAGCATAACACCCAGCAGAATCGAAAACGGCAGCGCAGCCGAAGAGAAGTCGTTGCACCGGTGGAAAAAGCCGGTGATTCGCTCGCTCTTGCGGACGCGGTACAGGTTCTGGTCAATCTCGTCGTTAATGATCCGTACAATCCGCTCGCCGTGCCGCAGCTTTTTCTTTCTCGGCTCGGTTGCATCCAGAACCGTTTTGGGTCCCTCAGCGGCGGCAAGACGGAAACAGCGCATTTCGTTTGCCAGGCGCAGCGTGTCGCACAGCGCGGTCAGCAGCAGCGCGCAGACGGTTCCGAACCCGATGGGCTGCATGTCCGCAGCGCCGCCGGAAATCAGGACTGCCGCACCGTACAGCAGCGCGATGGGCGTCAGGATTGCAACAGCGGAATAGGGCGTTGGCGTAAAGCGGAACAGGCTGTGCAATCCCGCTTCAATCTGCCGGTACGACAGCGCAGCCGCGCCGATGAGCAGGAAAAGCGACACTGCCGGGAAGAGCCACGGGTAGGCGGTGCGGTAGGCATCCAGCACCCCGCCGGTCAGCCCGGGAATGTCCAGAAAGGCAAGCAGCAGTGCGCAGAACGCAGTCAGGACCACGCGCAGAATCAGATTCTTGCGGTCATGGGCATATGCGGCAAGTGTGGACTGCCGGAAATCCCCGTCCGCGCCGTCCTCTCCGCGATAGCCGAATGCCGTGCGGAAGCGGCGGTGCTCTGCCTCGCGGGTCTTCTGCCGGTGCTCGTAGCGCAGCTTTTTCAGGGTCTCATAGCCGACCAGGCGCCCCAACTCGTTGTCATAGCCAAGTTCAAAGATCATGGCGATGTCGTCCTCGCTCATGCCGGTCTTTTTCCGAATCAACTCCAGCGCGTCGCCGCTGTCCAGGACCTCCTGCTTCTTCTTTTCCCTCCTGCGGGCAAAGATGGAGGTCTTTTTCAGCGCGGCATCGCCGGAGAGGTCCTCCGGCTCGGGGGCATCCATCGGCAGCAGCTCCGGGACCGCATTCTCAACGGTATCGTCCAGCGCTTCGTCCAGGTCCCCGTCCTCCGGCAGCGAGGCAATCGGCGTCCGGTTGATTTTTTTCGGGCGCTTGCCGGGCAGCCGAAAGCCGTTGTTCTTCTGCGCGGCTGCGGCAGGCTTGCGCACGGCTGCGGTCGGTTTGGATGCTGCTTTTTCGTCTGCAGAAGCAGGCTTTGCCGCCGGTTCTGCCGGATTCTGCGCAGGTTCTGCCGCTTTTTTGGCTGCCGGTGCGGATGCCTTGACGGTTTGCGGCTTTTCCCAAGGGCGCTCGGGCTGATGGGAGCGCGGCAGGCTGACGCCGGACGAAATCTTTTTCGTCTCGTGCCTTGCCTCGCTCTTCTCCTCCGGCTTCTGCGCCGGTTTTGGGTCCTTCGGCGGCGTTACGGTAATCGGCACCGAAGGTTCGGGCTTCTCTTCCGCAGCTTCAACGGTCTGCCGGGAGGCGGATGCGCGCGGCTTAATGACAATCGGGTCTCCCGCGCGCTCGCCCTTGGCAGCCGGCGTATTGATGACGATTGTTTTTTCTGTTTCCTGCTTCGCCGTCGGTGCTTTTGTCTCGCGTGGCGTCTGTTCCTTCTTTTCCTGCACGGCTTCCTCCTGTTCTGGCGGGGATGTTGGGGGCGCAATCCGGATGGGCTCGCGGGAGGGCCGCACCGGCTTGGGTGCAGGCTGCGCGGGCTTTTGCTCCGGCTTTTTCGGAACGATGACAATCGGTTCCGGTTTTGGTTCAGGCTTCTTTTCCGGAACCTTGACGGGCTCCGGTTTGGGGTCGGGTCTCTTTTCCGGGACCTTGACAGGCTCCGGTTTTGGGGGCGGGGTCCGTTCCGGCTCGGGGGCGTTCGGGTTATCCTCGGTCAGGCGACGGAGTGCCTCGGGGACGTGTTTTTCGGTCTTCTTCGGGGGTGGCGTCGGCTCGGAGACGGGAGCAGGCGTTGGCTGCTGTTCCGGCTGCTGTTCCGGCTGCTGTTCCGGCTGCGGCTGTGGAGTCGGTTGGGCGGCTGACATGGCAGTTGTGGCAGTTGCGGTCGGTTCCGGCTTTGCCTTTGCAGGCTTGGCTTTGGCTTTCTTTTTCGGCTGCTCTGCCTGCGGCTTGCGGTCCTCTGCGGCGGCTTCTTTCGACATATTCTGCAGCATTCCGGCAATTTTCGCCTGAAATTCCGCATCGTCCGCGTCCTGCTCCGGTTTGCGGTCCTGCCGCTTGTTCCCCAGCAGCGATGCCTGCAGCTTGCGCACCAGCTCGTCCGTTTTCTGCGTATCCGTGCCCTTTTTCTTCATGTCCGCGCTCCTTTCCACCCAAAGTGACCGGCCGGGGTCAGTTCTCCCGATGCTGCTGTCTTGCTACCTCGGCAAGAATGACGGCAGCCGCCGTGGAAACGTTGAAGGAATTGACCTTCCCGTAAATCGGAATGGAGAGAATGCCGTCGCATGCTTTTTTCACGACCTGCGACACGCCGTCTCCCTCGCTTCCCATGACAATGGCGCATGCGCCCGCAAGGTCGGCGCTCCACAGGCTGGTTCCACCCGCTTCTGCTGCGTAGACCCACACGCCCTCTTTTTTCAGCTCCTCTACAGCTGCCGCAATGTTTGCGACCTTTGCAATGGCAAGATGCTCGATGGCGCCTGCCGACGCCTTGGTGACCAGCGGGGTCAGCCCTGCCGCGCGCCGCTTCGGGATAATAAGCCCGTGCGCGCCGCAGCATTCCGCGCAGCGGATGATGGCGCCGAGATTGTACGGGTCGGTCACGCCGTCACAGATGACGATGAGCGGTGCCTCGCCGCGCTCCCTGGCGATTGCGAGAATGTCCGCAACCGTGCAATACTCCTTCTCCGCTGCCATTGCAACGATGCCCTGGTGCGGGGCAAAGCCGGATACGCTGTCCAGCTTCTGGCGCTCCACCTCGATGACCGGAATCTTGCGCGCAATCGCCTGCGAGACCAGAACCGTAATCGAGCCGGTACGCTCGCCCTTCTGGACCAGAATTTTGTCGATCGGGCGCTCGCTTTTCAGCAGTTCGCGCACCGCGCTTCTGCCGATGACCGCGCCGTTTTCATAATCACCGTGGATGCCCTCTTCCGGTCCGTCATTTTCAACCGGAGCAGGCTTTACGCGCTCCTCTTCCCGGGGCGCACGGTAGGGCTTGTCCTGTCTGGCAGGTCCCCCCTGGCTGAAACGCGCCGGTCTGTTTCCGGCGGGCTTGCGCGATGCGCCGGGCTTGCGGTCATATTTCATTCCGCGGTCAGCGGCGCCGCTGCGGGCGTCTGCCGGCTTGCGGCTTTTGCGATCATTTTTCTGCTTGTTGTATTCCATTTGATGTAGGTTCCCCTTCCGCGTCATGCTTCACCTGATATTTTATCATAAAAACACGTATTTGTATAGAGTTTTTTGAAATTTTCCGTCCGAAAACTGCGAAAATCCTTCGACAGAAAACGATTCAAGGGGGGCAAAGCTGTCGGATCCCTGCCCCCGGAGTCGATGTCACTCGGTTTTTGCCGCACCGGTCAGACCGTCGTAGTAGGCTTTGACGGCTTCAAAGGTCTTGTCCTTTGCGGTCTCGCCAAAGACCGAACGGGTGAGGATTACCCGGCAGTCCGGAGAGAGAAAGCGCACCGCGCCGTAGGTCTCCCAAATCGGCAAATCCCCCAGCCGCTTGTTTTCCACCACCTGAACCTTGCCGTCAAACCAGTTTTCAAACACGTACGGGCTGACAATCCAGACCCCGCAGTCACCGGTCATGATGTAGCTTTGCAGGTTCTGAATCCGGTCCAGATTGTGTTTCCGGTCGTTCGCCTTTCCGGCAAGGTCTACCTTCTCTTCGCCGGTGTTCGGGTCCTTGTAGGTGTTGTTCTTCTCGATCTCTTCCTCTGTGAAAATCGAATACTGTCCCAGCGTGATGCCGTCCTCGGTCAGCACCTGCAGCACATTTTTCAGCCCCTGCTGCTCGTCCCGCGACATGACATAGCCGCCCGCAAACGTGACGGTCACGCTGCCGTCCTTGCTTTTTCCGCATTGCGGCAGGGTCACCGCCAGCAGGACCGCGACCACCAGCACCGCAATTGTCTGCCACTTGTAGTGATACCAGAAGTTGTCCAGCCACCGCAGAAATTTCGACTGCCCGGCAATCTCGTGCGCTTCATGCTTCTTGTCTTCCATCCCTTGCCCTCCATTCCGCAATGTAAATACAACGACTGCGGTTCCTTTTATAGGGGTGCGGATTTATCCCCCTTCTTCAGTCGCTGGCGCGACAGCTTCCCCCCCGAGGGGAAGCCTTTTTTATGCCCACTCGTTTTTTTGTAGCCGGTTTTGTGGAACCAAAGCCCAAGGATTCGAACCCCAAGTAGAACCTAAACTCAAGGATTCTACCCCACAGGGTCCACCCCCAAGGCTTCTGTCATCCACCGTCACAAATCACCGTCCACCATACCCCAACCATGAAATCCCCTTATTGAAAGTTCTTGGAGTTCTTAGAAATTGGATTGCCCGCAATCCAATTTTCCCTTCATTTCAAGAAGGTTCTAAGCGGGGTTTGGGGCGGTGCCCCAAGGTCTTAGCCCTACAAACAAACGGGACCCGCCTTGCGGTCGGGTCCCTGCTGCTCGTTTATCCCTGGCTCTTTCCGACTTCCAGCACCGCAACGTGGATGGTGCCGACCGGTGTTTCGATGTCTTTTTCGTCCCCTGCGCGCATATCGATCAGACCCGCGCCGATCGGAGACTGGTCGGAGATCTTGTGCTCTGCCGGGTTGGATTCGTTCGAGCTGACCAGCGCATATTCCATCGGCTCGCCGCCGTTGATGCTCAGCTTGACCGTGGAGCCAAGGCTCGCCATGCTGAAGTCGGTCGTCGATTCATCCAGAATGACGGCGTTTTCAACCAGCTCTTCCAGCTCTTTAATGCGCGCTTCGTTCTTCGCCTGCTCGTTCCGCGCTTCGTCGTACTCCGAGTTCTCGGAAAGGTCGCCGAAGGACCGCGCAACCGCAATGTCGTTTTTGATCTTCTCGCGCTTTTCGAGTTTGAGATAGTTCAGCTCATCAATCAGCTTCTGATAGCCCGCTTGTGTATAAGTGATCTTCTTTCCCTTTGCCATTTGTTTATCCTCGTCTGCTTTTATTTGAACAGCGCAACCGCAGCCTGAAGCTGCGCATCCTCGCTCTGCTTCAGCGCCGACAGCGGCTGCTTCTTGGCTTCTTCGCTCAGCTCCACTACCGCGTCCGGCGTGATGCCGATGCCATGGTAGGATTCGCCGCATTTCGTAACATACGCATGTGTGGTCAGCTTGAGATACGCAACCGTGCCGTCCCGAAACGGAATCTGGCGCGTGGTCTGCATGATGCCCTTGCCGAAGGTCTTGTTGCCGACAATGTTGTTCGCCCGGAAGCCCTTTTCGGCGCGGTAATCCCGCAGAGTCGCCACAAAGACTTCGGCAGCGGATGCCGTGTTTTCGTTGCACAGGACCGCAAAATCCAGGTCTTTGTACATGCCGATTTCATCCTTTGTAACGCTGCAGCCCGCGTAATTGCCAGCCATGGCAACCTCACGAACACTGTAGGTCGCGACCACATTCTCGTCCTTGTCAATCGCGTTGATTACCATGTCGCCCTCGTCCAGAAAATAGGACAGCACAGCCGTGATCGACTGCAGGTCCCCACCCGGATTGTTGCGCACGTCAAACACGAAATGCGTCACACCCTTTGCCTTCAGACTGTTGACGTTCTCCTTGAACTGCATCGGCGTGGTCATGTCAAACCCCGTGATGTGAACAATGCCGACCGTGCTGTCACTCTCCAGGACCTCCGACCGCACCGAATGTGTAGTCAGCTTCTTGCGCGTCAGCTTCATCTCCAGCCGCTCGGCACCGTCGGTGCCCTCCCGCAGGACCAGAATCTCAACCTCGGTGCCCTCCTCGCCGCGCATGGCAAGCAGCGCCTTGTCAAAGCCCAGCTCCGAAATGGTCTTCCATGCACCGTCCAGCTTTACGGCATAAATCATATCCCCCGCGCGCATGCCGGCGCTGAGTGCCGGGGATTCCTCGTAAACTTCAATGACACGATAGACCTTTGCTTCGGTCCCCTCGTGGCTGTAAGCCGACTGCACCACCGTAACGCCGATGCCGCAGAAATCGCCGTTGTTTTCCGCAGTCAGCTCGGCATATTCCGCTTCGGTGTAGTACCGGGCGTAAACGTCTCCGGTCGCTTCCACATAGGCTTTGAACGCAGCCTCCAGCATTGCCTTCTCGTCCAGATTTCCGGCGTACAGCGAATACGCTTCGATCATGGCATCGAGCATCGCGAGATTGTCGCCCTTTGCGTTCTTCATCTTGGCGATCATATCCGCGTAGTATTCCTGCTGCGATTTGAGGTCGGCTGAGCGCCGTTTCTGTGCCGCCAGCGACGTAAAGGTCCAGGTCAGCAGGATCGATGCCACAAGCAGCAGGCAGGTGACAAGCGATGCCAAGCCAAGCCCGACTTTACGCGGACCCCGTTTTTTTGCCGGTTTTTCCGGCAGCCCCGGTGTCGGATTCTTTTCCTCTTCTTCCATTTCCGGTTCCTTTCTGGTTTTGTCTACAGTTTATGGACTTCCCCCGCCGGTTATGCGTGGGAAGTCCATAAAGACCTCGGCTCGCGCCGGTCCTGCAGCTTAGAATTTGATCGGCTTGGAGTTGAGGTATTTCTTGACCATCAGCGCGACCTTAAAGGTGATGGCATGCTCAAACTCGCGCAGATCCAACCCCGTCAGCTTGCGAATCTTCTCCAGGCGGTAGACAAGGGTATTGCGGTGAACGAACAGCTTTCTGGAGGTCTCGGAAACGTTGAGGTTGTTTTCAAAGAAGCACTGAATGGTGAGCAGGGTCTCGCGGTCGAGCGACTCCAGGCTTCCCTTCTTGAAGACCTCCTGCAGGAACATCTCGCACAGCGTGGTCGGCAGCTGGTAAATCAGACGCCCGATGCCGAGGTTTTCGTAGCTGATGATGCTCTTCTCGGTTTCAAAGACCTTTCCGACGTCCAGCGCAATCTGCGCTTCTTTATAGGCGCGCGCCAGGTCCTTGATATTCTCGACAACGGTCGAAATACCGATGGCAACCTTGGTGTAGAACTCTGCCGACAGGGTATCGGCAATGTTGGTGGCAATTTTTTCGATGTCGCGGGTTTCGGTGCCGGGCTTAATGTCCTTCACCAGCACGATGTCGTGCTCCCCGACGCTGATGACATAATCCTTCGACTTATCCGGGAACATGTTCTGCAGCATTTCAAAGGGCATCATGTCGGTCTTTCCGAAGAACTTGATCAGAAAGACGATGCGCATCTCCTCGGTGTTGAAATGCAGCTCCTTCGACTTGATGTAAATATCGCTGGGCAGGATGTTATCGAGAATGATGTTCTTGATAAAGGACCCCTTGTCGTACTTTTCGTCGTACAGGTTCTTGATATTGCCGAGCGAGATGGCAAGCAGCTTGGACATCTTCTCTGCCATTTTGTCCTCACCCTCGACAAAGACAACGTAGTCTGCCTTTGCGCCGGTGCTCATAGGGCGATAGGTATACCCGCCCGAAGTGATGACATCGCTGGTATAGTTCAGCTCATCGCGCACGCCCTGGCGAATTTCTCCGATGCGGACCAGCTCCGAGCAGGCAATGATCACCCCGTTCTCATCGATGACACCGATGACCCGGTCAATCGCGTCCTTCATCTGATGAATGACACCCTGAAATAATTTGTTGGACATCTTTTTTCTCTCCTCTGTCTGAAAGGTTATGTTCACCGACTACAGGCAATCCGGCGGCTTGGCGGCTCCTGCCACAGGGGGACCGTGCGCGTTGTGCTGTATTACCTATAGAAAACTACCTATATTCTACACCTTTTTTTGTGTTTTTTCAATAGGCTTTTCGATATTTTCCCTAAAAAAAGCGAATTTTTTCATGCAACCTGTCTTCCCCGGTCAAAAGCGGTGCAATTTTGCCTAAATTCTGGATTGCAAAGCCGTTCTCAGCTCCCATTCCAGCGAAAGACAGGCAAGGACGAAGGGGGCTGCGGTCTCGGTTCGCAGAATCCGGCTGCCCAGCCCGACCGGAGTCATGCCTGCCGCGCGCGCCGCTTCGGCTTCAGCCGTGGAAAAGCCGCCCTCGCTGCCGATGACAAGCGAGATCGACCGTGTGCCCCCTGTATCCGCCGCCGCGAGTACCTCCCGCAGCGATGCGGTGCCGTCCCCCTCATAGCAGAAGAGCGGGAGCGATGCCGCAGATGCT
>USMO01000055.1 GCA_900555785.1 uncultured Eubacteriales bacterium
GTTACTAAGTTCGGTTATGCAAATAACAACGGAAACGTTGAATACTCCGTAGGTACTTTGCAAGGATTTGACAGCGCAACGCTTGTAAAATACGACGTAAAGCAAAACAGCTTTGCCAATGGCACGAACAGGTTCTTGCGCTCAGACGGCGCGGATAGCACTATGTTGCAGGCAACTGCCGTAAACAAAGATAATTATACAAACTATGCGTTCGACTTGTACGAATACGTCAAGTCTATGAACAGACTCGAAGGTAACTATGCGCCTTACGAAATAGGCGGCGTCGAACAAGACGTTGAAAGCTACAAGCTCGACCTTAGCTGGAGCCTTGGCGGACAAGACGATTGCTCGGGACTTAAACCTCTTAAAGACGCAATCGACAAGCTCTATGACCAAACGAACAAGTGCTGGAACTACTTCAAGGGCATCGACGTTATCGTAACGGGTTACGTCGGAGGCGGAAACAGCAAGACCTTCTTTGCAAGCGAATACTTCAAGGGTTATCCGACCGACACGGCTACGACACGCGCGATTTCTTTCGGGTTGACACGCGGCTGGGGACTAACGAGGACCTGCGGGCGGTTTGTGACGCCCTGCATGCGAACGGCATCCGGGTGATTCTTGACGGGGTGTTCAACCATGTCGGGCGCGGCTGCCCGCAGTTTCAGGATGTGTTGCGGAACCGGGAGGCGTCGTCCTACCGCGACTGGTTTTTTGTCCGGTTTGACGGCGACAACTGCTACGGAGACGGGCTGTCGTACGAGGGCTGGGAGGGGCATTTTGAGCTGGTCAAGCTGAATCTGCGCAATCCCGCCGTTCGGGAGCATCTGTTTGCGGCGGTGCGGTTTTGGGTGGAGCAGTTCGGCATTGACGGGCTGCGTCTGGATGTGGCGTATTCGCTCGACCGCGAGTTTCTTGCGGCGCTGCGGTCGTTTTGCGACGGATTGAAGCCGGATTTTCCGCTGATCGGCGAGGTGCTGTTCGGCGACTACAATCTGTTGGTCAATGATCGGATGCTGCACAGCTGCACCAATTACGAAAACTACAAAAGCCTGTATTCGGCGGTCAATTCGGACAATCTTTGGGAGCTGTCCTATTCGCTCAACCGGCAGTTCGGTCCGGAGCAATGGTGCATCTACCGCGGCAAGCACTTGCTGACCTTTGCGGACAATCACGATGTGACGCGTATTGCGAGCATCCTGCGCGACCAGGCGCGCCTGCCTCTGGTTTGGGTGCTTCTGCTGACCGAGCCGGGGATTCCGACGATCTACTACGGGAGCGAGTGGGGCGTCACTGGGCGAAAGGAGGATGGCGACGGTGCGCTCCGTCCCTGTCCCTCGGTACCCGAGCGGAACGCTTTGACCGAGCACATCCGCTCGCTGATTCATCTGCGAAAGTCCGATCCGATCTGGTCGCACGGCGGCTATCGCAATCTGTTACAGGGCAACCTGTCCCTGACCTTCGCCCGCGAGCTTGACGGCAGGCAGGCAACCGTCACCGTCGACCTCTCCCGGCTGGAATGGCGGGTGGAGGAGGGGCGCTAAGACCTTGGGGCACCGCCCCAAACCCTGCCTAGCCCCTTCTTGAAATGAAGGGAAAATTGGATTGCGGGCAATCCAATTTCTAAGGACACCAAGAACTTTCACTAAGGGGGATTTTGGGGGCTGTACCTTTTGCTTTTTTGTGAGTCGGGGTCGTTCCCTACAACCCCGGCTCACAAACCTGCACTCACCGAAAACCAAACAATCAAATCCCCTCAGTTAAAGTTCTTGAGGGTTCTTAGGGAACTTCTTTCCAAGAAGTTCCCTAAGTAGGTTTGGGCGAAGCCCAAGGTCTTCTCCCTTAAGTCCTTTCCTTCTTCTTCCGCTCCACCTCGTTTGCAAGATAGCGGGCGGTTTCAGCCATGTATTTGAGGGAGGCGGGGAGCAACTCGCGGGGGAGACGGAAGAGGAAGCTGTCAACCTCCAGCGTGAGGTCGCCGTCGTAGTTGATCTCAGCCAGCGCGTCGGTGACGGCAGACCAGTTCACCTTTGCGGCATTGGGCTGGAAGGGGACCGTGTGCAGATCGGCTACCCCGTCATTGTCGTGGACGTGCAGCGCGTGCAGATGCCTGTGCCCAAGGGCGCGGATCATGTCGGCGGGGGAGTGGTCGGTCAGCGTGCAATGCCCGATGTCGAGGCAGGCGACGAACCACTCCGGGTCCAGCATTTCCATGTAGGAAGCGAACTCGTCCGGGCGGGAGCAGGTCGAATCCACAATGGTCTTGCCGTAGCGGTTCTGCTGCCACATGTTCTCAACGGCAACGTGAATGCCGTAGGAGCGGCAGTAGGGCAGAAGCGACTCGTAAAAGGCACGGTTCTCCTCCATCAGCTCGGCAGCGTGGTCGGTCCAGTGCAGATGCTGGCGGGGATGTACCACAATGTTCTTGGCGCCAACGATGGCAGCCACCTCCAGCGCGCGCCGGAGCTTTTCAGGCAGCTTTCGGTTGGCTTCCATGCCCTCGGGCGTGTCGTTTGGATAAGAGGACGGGAACGGCGCGTGCGACTGGTTGCAGGGGATTCCGCAGGTGTCGGCGATTTTTCGCAGCTCCTGCGCTTTTTTGATATAATCCGGACCGTTGAACGGGTTGCTGTCGTCCAGCATGTCGAACAGGGACAGATCGAAGCAGTCAAAGCCTGCGTCGCGGATGAGCGGAATGCTTTCCTCCGGCGTCGCAAGCGCCGGGGGGAAATGGGTATTGGTAGAAATTCTCATAACAGGATCTCCTTTTTCCGCAAAATGGGTGTTGCGTGCTTAACGTGTTTATTATAGCACATTTTGGGTGCGAATGCAATGGACAAATGTGCTGTTTTTATGACTGATTGTGACTTGTTTGGTCCGGACCGGCAGGCTTTTGAGGTCTTTCTGTCGAAAGCTGCGCGATTTTCTTGGCAAACCGGTGAAGCCTGAATATAATATCAGTAAAGAACCGAAGCGAAAAGAGGGACAATATGGGAATCAAGACGGTTAAATTCGGCGGCTCATCGCTGGCAGATGCCGCCCATTTCCGGCGCGTGGCAGACATTGTGCGCGCGGATCCGGCGCGGCGGTATGTGGTGGCGTCGGCACCCGGCAAGCGGAATCCGGATGACCGGAAGGTCACCGACCTGCTCTATCGTTGCTACGAAAAGGCGCGCGCCCGCGAGGACATCCGCGCGGATTTTGCGCGCATTGCCGGGCGATATAACGAAATCATTCGCGGGCTGGGGCTTGACTGTGACATTTCCGGGGAGCTTGCCTATATCTATGACGGAATCAACCGTCACACGGGGCGCGATTTTGCCGCCAGCCGGGGGGAGTACCTTTCGGCGCTGATTCTGGCGAAGTATCTGAAATACGATTTTATCGATGCGGAGTCGGTCATTTTCTTTGGGGAGAACGGCACTTTTGACAGCGAAAAAACGCACAACGCCCTGCAGGAAGAGCTGAAAAAGCATGCGCGTGCGGTGATTCCGGGGTTTTACGGCGTGATGCCGAACGGGACGATTAAGACCTTTTCACGCGGCGGGTCGGATGTGACCGGGTCGATTGTTGCCGAGGCGGTGGAGGCAGAGCTTTACGAGAACTGGACGGACGTATCGGGGTGTCTGATGGCGGACCCGCGCATTGTTGACGACCCAAAGCCGATCCGAACGGTGACCTACCGCGAGCTGCGGGAGCTTTCCTACATGGGAGCATCGGTGTTGCACGAGGATGCGATTTTTCCGGTGCGCGCGGCTGGGATACCGATCAACATCCGCAACACGAACGATGCGGATGCGCCCGGCACGATGATTGTTGCGGGCACGAACGAATACGATGCGAAGACTGTGATTACCGGCATTGCGGGCAAGAAGGGATTTTCGGTCATTACGATTGAAAAGGACATGATGAACGCTGAGCTTGGCTTGGGGCGCAAGGTTTTGGATGTGCTGGAGGACAACGGGATTTCCTTTGAACATCTGCCGTCCGGTGTGGATACGATGAGTGTGATTGTGCCGAGCAATGAGCTGGCGGGGCACTGCGAAAGGCTGATTGCTTCAATCAACCGGGTTTGCCGTCCGGACAGTATTGTCTGCGAGGACGGGTTGGCACTTTTGGCTGTGGTCGGGCGCGGGATGGTCAAGGCGCGCGGCACGGCTGCCCGGGTCTTTGACGCGATTTCGAATGCCGGTGTCAACATTCGCATGATTGATCAGGGTTCCAGCGAGCTGAACATCATTGTCGGTGTGGAGGAAAAAGACCTCGAGCTTGCCCTCCGCGCGATCTATCGCGAGTTCGTTCGGGGGTAAGACCTCGGGGCGCCGCCCCGAACCCTGCTTAGGGGGGCTTCTTTCGAAGAGAAGCAACGCTGCGCTACTGACCGGTTGCTGCGCAACCGGTCACCCCTAAGAACCCCAAGAACTCTAAAAAGGGGAGTTTTCGTGATTGAATTTTGGTTGGTGCGAATTTTATGTAGCCGGAAAGGGGGTGCAGAAACTGCATCTTCTTATTTTTTTACATAAAAGTTTTTCTGACTTTTTTCGGAAAAGCTATTTACAAAAGCGGGAAAGTGTGATATAATACTTTTGTATGACGCTTGCTCGGTTTCCGGACACAGGCTGTCGGCATTTTTTGCTGCGGCTCTTCACCCACCGGCTGCTGTGCCTGCGCATAAATTTATTGAAAGGTGAAGGATACCTACCATGATGACAAAAGACGAAAAACAGGCGATTATCGCGCAGTACGCGACCCACGAGGGCGACACCGGTTCGCCGGAGGTTCAGATTGCGGTTCTGACTTCCCGCATCAACACTCTGACCGAGCACCTCAAGCTCAACAAGAAGGACTTCCACAGCCGCCGCGGTCTGCAGAAGATGATCGGCCACAGACGGAACCTGCTCAACTATCTCCAGAACAACGATATTGAGCGCTACCGTGCAATCGTCAGCAAGCTGGGTCTGAGAAGATAACCGATAGGGAGCAGCGAGCAGCGGCAACAGCAACTGCTCCTGCTCCCTTGTCGGCATTTTGCATCCCCGCACTATCAAACCGGCTACCCTAACACCCCCTTTGTTAAAGTTCTTGGGGTTCTTAGGGGTGACCGGTTGCGCAGCAACCGGTCAGTAGCGCAGCGTTGCTTCTCTTCGAAAGAAGCCCCTAAGCCGGGTTTGGGGCGGCGCCCCAAGGTCTTAGCCCTTCCCGTCTTGCGGTCGATTAGCAGTTAACCGTGTGCATAAGCGCGCACTTGCGCACACCGTTAAGTGCTAAACCTCCGTAAGACGAAAACTATATTTTTGGAGGAAAACATTCATGTCCAATCCCATCAGCACACCTATGGAATTTAAGAATTACAAGGTCTTCCGCTATACCTTTGCAGGCAGACCGCTCGTGATCGAGTCGGGCAAGATGGCAGGTCTGGCAAACGGCTCGGTGCTCTGCCGCTACGGCGACACCGCAGTGCTCTGCTGCGCAACCGCATCCGAAAAGCCGCGTGACGGCATCGACTTCCTGCCGCTGTCGGTCGACTTTGACGAAAGAATGTACGCAGCAGGCAAAATCCCGGGCGGGTACCTCAAGAGAGAGGGCAAGCCGTCCGAAAAGGCAGTCCTGACCTCCCGCGTCATCGACCGCCCCATCCGTCCGCTGTTCCCGAAGGACCTGCGCAACGACGTGGCGCTGACCCTGACCGTCATGTCGGTTGATCCCGACTGCTCGCCGGAGATTACCGCAATGATCGGCGCATCCATCGCCCTGTCGATTTCGGATATTCCGTGGAACGGACCGATCGGCGGTGTGTTCATGGGTCTGGTTGACGGCAAGCTGGTGGTCAACCCCAACGCCGAGGAGCAGAAGAAGAGCGACCTGCAGCTGACCGTTGCAGCAACCATGAAGAAGGTCGTCATGATCGAAGCGGGCGCAAACCAGGTCAGCGACGAGACCATGTTCGAAGCCATCATGAAGGCGCACGAGGAAATCAAGGACCTGCTGGTCTTTATCAACGGCATCGTTGACGAAATCGGCAAGCCGAAGTTCTCCTATCCGTCCTGCGAGCTGGACCATGACATGTTCGATGAGATCTTTGCGTTCTGCGAAAAGGACGTTATGGATGCGCTCGACACCGATGACAAGAACGTCCGCGACACCAAGATGGTGCCGATTAAGGATGCCATTCTCGAAAAGTTTACCGAAAAGTACCCGGCGCTGCCCGGCATGATGGACGAGCTGGTCTATAAGATTCAGAAGAAGATCGTCCGCCGCTGGCTGCTGGTCGATAAGAAGCGCGTGGACGGCAGAAGAATGGATCAGATCCGCCCGCTGGCTGCCGAGGTCGGAATTCTGCCGCGCGTGCACGGCTCGGGTCTGTTCACCAGAGGACAGACGCAGGTCATGACCGCCGCAACCCTGGGAACACTCTCCGAGGCGCAGATGCTCGACGGCATCGACAGCGAGACCTCCAAGCGCTATATGCACCACTACAACATGCCCGGTTTCTCGACCGGTGAAGCAAAGCCCGTCAGAAGCCCCGGACGCCGCGAAATCGGTCACGGTGCGCTGGCAGAGCGCTCGCTGATTCCGGTGCTCCCGAGCGAAGCGGAGTTCCCGTATGCCATCCGTCTGGTATCCGATGTCGTGTCCTCCAAAGGCTCGACCTCGCAGGGCTCGGTCTGCGGTTCGACCCTGGCGCTGATGGATGCCGGTGTGCCGATTAAGGCGCCGGTTGCGGGTATTTCCTGCGGTCTGATTACCGCAGAGGACGGCTCGTGGGATACCATGCTGGACATTCAGGGCCTGGAAGACTTTTACGGCGATATGGACTTCAAGGTTGCGGGTACCCATGCGGGCATCACGTCGATTCAGATGGACCTCAAGATTGACGGTCTGACGCCGGAAATCATCAAAAAGGCGCTGGAAATGACCCATATCGGGCGTGACTATATCATCGACGAAGTGCTGCTGAAGGCAATTCCGGCACCGCGCGCTGAGGTTTCGAAGTACGCGCCGAAGATGACCACCATGAAGATTGACCCGGACAAGATTCGCGAAGTCATCGGCAAGGGCGGCGCCGTGATTCAGAAGATCGTGGCAGACACCGGCGCAAAGATTGACATCGACGATGACGGAACCATCCACATTGCGGCGGTCAACGATGCGCAGGCAAAGGCAGCGAAGGCTTGCATTGATGCCATCGTCTTTGAGCCGGAAGTCGGTGCCATCTACACCGGCACGGTGACCGGCATCAAGGAGTTCGGCTGCTTTGTCGAGTATGCACCCGGCAAGGAGGGCATGGTCCATATTTCGAAGATTGCACCCCGCCGCATTGAAAAGGTTGAGGACGTTCTCAAGCTGGGCGATGTGGTAAAGGTGAAGTATATCGGTTTGGATAAGAAGGGCAGAATGGACTTCTCCATCAAGGATGCGCTGGAAGACTGAGCGCTGCCGCATTCCGAAACGCGAAGGAAAGGAGAACCAAAAGCATGAATAACCGCTCTGCGGGACCGCGTTCCTTTAATACCATCCAACGCAGCAACCGCGCCGCGCGCCTTCGCCGGCTGCAGGAAACACGCATTCTTTTGCTTACGATCTGTGCGCTGATTCTCCTGCTTGCGCTGACGGGTCTGGTGTTCCTCTTCTGCCATATCGGGCACAGCGTGGGCAGCAACCCGTCCGGCAACAAGACCGGCAAGGTGGTCTACACCAAGATCACGCTGTCGGCGGTGGATATGCACACCGGCAGCCTGATTCTGGTTGACGGGGAGCACACCTACCAGTTCCCTGAGACGGCAATCGAGGACCTTGCCGACAAATCGGCTTACGACATGAACAATTACCTGGCACGCCGGGGCGGCACGCCGTATGCAATCCGCACGGCGGCGGTCGGCAGAATCTACCTGCAGCCGACAGCAGCCGACGCGATGGACCGGATGCTGAATGCATTCTACGAAGCAACGGGTGAGACGCTGGCGTTCTATGACGGTTACCGTTCCTATGACTACCAGAAGGGGCTGTGGGACAGCAACAAATCGAAGGTCAAGGCGGGAAGCTCGGACCAGCATACGGGGCTGTCTGCCTGGATTACCGACAGCGTGACGAGCGGAAACCTGGATTCGGGCAGCAAAAACCGCCTGATTTCGATCGGCAAGACTTACGGTTTCATTCAGCGTTACCCATCGAACAAGGTCGGCGAGACCGGTATTGACAATTACACCGAGCTGTTCCGCTACGTTGGGGTTCCGCACGCGCTGTACATGGTGAATCAGAATCTCTCGCTGGAGGGGTATCTGAAGCAGCTGCAGACGTCGCACACCTATTCCGG
Organism: uncultured Eubacteriales bacterium; assembly: GCA_900555785.1. Lineage (GTDB taxonomy): Bacteria > Bacillota > Clostridia > Oscillospirales > CAG-272 > UMGS1865. The sequence goes on from USMO01000055.1 coordinate 8,315, forward strand.
CACGCATCTGCTGCTGGGCGCGGACGGTAACGTGGTGACAAAGGATGCGGCATACGAAATTTACTATGTGCCGATGACCGGTGACAGCACGACGGTTTCGGTTCCGAAAAATTACAAGTACACCATTTCCGGCGACAATGTCGGCGGGTTCATCGTAACGGTGGATCTGAACAGTCCCGCTGCATAAAAACAGAAGGCTTTCATATACTGATGAATGGGAAACGGAGGAAGAAAAGATGGAATACAACGAAGAAAAGCTGACCGGCGGCGAAGCGGAGCAGGCAGAAGTGACCGATGCCATGCAGAATGAGATTCAGTTCTTTGCCGAGGAGCCGGATGAGGCTGCCGAGGCGGACCTGAATGCACAGGCAGATGCCCGCGCTGCGGAAGAAAACGCCGATGAAGCGGCTGCCTGCCGTCTGGATGACGGTGACGGGTTTGCGGACGACATGGATTTCTCTGTTGACATGGATGAAGGCACGGACGGTGCGGTGATGAGTCTGCGCGACCGGCTGCACGCGCTGCAGGAGAACTGCCGGGCGCTGTCTGCGCGGATTGCGGACGACATGCGGGCGACCAACGGAAATCCGTACATTCGCTCGACCACGACCTATCGCTACGAGATTCTGCGCAACTCCAAGGACACGGAGCCTGTGGATGTGTTCGAGTTTCAGCGGACGTCCGGCGCGTCGCTGCGCGCGATGGCGCTGACGGCTGCCATTGTTGCGGCTGCCGACGTCGCAGTTGCGAGGATTTTTAAGAAGAAGTAAGGGGGAGACCTTGGAGGGAGAAGGGGGCCCCTTTCGGAGGGTCCCCCTTCT
>USMO01000056.1 GCA_900555785.1 uncultured Eubacteriales bacterium
TCGAACAGCACCGCCGACGTGCTGCGCCAAACGGCATCGCAATGCGCGCGGTCCGGCGGGTCCACGCAGTCAAAGCAGGACTGCAGGACGGCGCGCACCCACCCGGTGTCGGCACTATCCCAAAACCGTTCGGCACTCCGGCAGAACGCCCGGAACCGCTCGTAATCCGACCGTCCCGCCGGAATCCCGCACAGCAGCGGCAGGACCGCCAGACGCTCAGCCCCCAAAAACTCCGTCACATTCGTCACGCGGATCCCTCCCCTTCCCTTTTTCTTTCTATCATACCACACTTTTCCCACAAAAGCAAGAAAATTTGCAAAAAAGAGGTAGACGGACACCTCTTTTTATGCTATAATAAGAGAAAAAGCACCACCCATATCAATTTCAAGCACATCCCCACTTATTGAAAGTTCTTGAAAATTCTTAAGAAACTTCTTTCCAAGAAGTTTCTTAAGCAGGGTTTGGGGCAGCGCCCCAAGGTCTTACGTCCCCCCCAAAAAAAGGAGTACAAAATGGATTTTCATGATTTCAGCCTGATCTACCCGGACGAAGAAACGCGCCGGAGGCACGACAGCGGCGCGGCGGTTCCGGATATTGATCTGTTCACCCTGCAGGAGCTGGGGCTGACCGAGGCACTGTCGCTGAAAAACGGTGACCTGTCCTCGTTCTTCACAACCGATCCTGCCGTAATGAAATACCGCATTGCGACCTTTGACGACATGATGCGGCACACGGAGCTGACCGACATGCTCGGCAAGCTGGTCCCGATTCTCAATGACATCATGGAGCTGCGCCGCCTGGAGGCAGACAGCGGCGACCCGAACGACTACCTTTCCAGCATCACGGAGATTGAGTTGTACGTGTCCAGCGTTGAGGTCCTGCATTCCTCGCTGACTTCGGTGCAGGGGCAACTGACCAGCCCGGCGTTCCTGGCGCTCTCCGACCTGGTCCGGCAGCTTGCGGAAAGCGACTACTACCGCGAACTGAACCGCAAGCTCTCGGAGCTGACGCAGCGGGTCCGCGAGATTCGCAGCGTAACGGTCGGGGTCAATCTGGACGCGCAGCTGCGCCCGTCCTCTGCCGGGGTGCTGTCGATCAACGCCGAGCCGTTCAAGTCCGGCGATGTGCTGGACAAGATTCTGCGGTTGAATTTCAAAAACGACGAATACACCTGCATTGCCAATCTGGTCCCCTTTGGCAAGAAGCAGTCCGAAAACCAGAAAATGGCGCTCTCCCTCGCCTTCAACAGCGCAATCAACGACGTTTACAAGGCGTCGCTGCGGTCCTGGAAGAAGATTGTGCAGACATACGTGCTGGAGAACACCGAATTTCTGCTCAATCTGATGCCGGAGTTTGAGTTCCTGGTGCGCGGGACGCAGATGCTGCGGCGGCTGCGCGACAAGGGCTGTCCGCTCTGCGTGCCGGACATTCGCCCGATGGACGAAAAGGCGTTTGACGCGGTTGGGCTGTACAACCCATGCGTGGCGCTCAAGATTGAAGACGGGATTGTGCCAAACGACATCAGCTTTGACGAAAACGCAACGATTTATGTTCTGTCCGGACCGAACCGGGGCGGCAAGTCGGTTATCACCTGTGCCATCGGGCTTGCGCAGGTGATGCTGCAGCTGGGGATGTATCTGCCGGCAGAGCGCATTTCGATCTCCCCCGTTGACGGCATTTACACGCATTTTCCGACCGGCGCCGAGGACACGATTGACAAGGGGCGGTTGGGCGAAGAGTGCGCACGTCTGAGCGAGATTATCGACTGCGTGACATCGCACAGTCTGGTCCTTCTGGATGAGTCGCTCTCCTCAACCGGCAGCTACGAGGCGTCCTACATTGCGGCTGAGGTGCTTTCGGGTTTGGCTCACATTGGCTGCCGCTGTCTCTTCTCGACGCACCTGCACGAGCTGGCTGCCGAAATTGAGGAGCTGGACCGGAAGTCCCGCGCGAGCGGCGGCGCTCCCATTGACACGCTGGTTGCCGGCATGGAAACCGGCGGCAAGCGCTCCTTCAAGATCTGTCGCGCAAAGCCTGACGGCAAGAGCTACGCCCGTGACATCGCCCAAAGCTACGGCTTGACCTACGACGCGATTCTCAAGAGGATTCAGGAGGGGTGAGAAGGGGGGGAAAAGGTCTTGGAGGGAGAACCGTCGCTTCGCGACGCTTCTCCCTCCAAACCTCCCTCATCCTCCCCGAACTTTCCTGAGCCGGGGTTTGGTTACAGTGCTTCTGTTGCTTCCGTGCTGCGTAGCGAGACGCGGTGCGGTTAAGGTGCGCGGAACAAACCCCGGCTGAGGAAAGTTTTGGGTCTGTCTGGGTAGGTTGAATTTTTATAAAAGGAGCGGCTATCGCACACGTTTGGTGGGCGATAGCCGCTCTTTTTGCCCTTCGGGCAAAAATTCGCTATCGTTTGGTTTTGGGAGGTTGATTGTTGCGTGATCCCTTCACTTTTTGTCCGTCTTAGATCGTATGGTTTTATCTGCTTAAGATAGCGTGATTTTACCACTCTCTGCCACTAACTTTTCCGCTTTGTGGGGAAGGCTCTTTTGGGCTGACTGTCAGATCTTTACGATGATCTTTCTGGGGCACTTTTGGGCGCAGGTGCCGCAGGCGGTACATTTGGATTGGTCGATGGCTGCGAGGTTATCGGTGACATGGACCGCGTCGGACGGGCAATTCTTTTCGCAGATTTTGCAGCCGATGCAGCCGACGTCGCAGACCTTTCTGGCGGTTGCGCCGGGGTCTTTGGAGTGGCAGTCGACGGCATATTTTGCGGTGGTCGGGACCAGCTCAATCAGATGCTTGGGGCAGATTCCCGCGCAGGCTCCGCAGCCGGTGCAGCGGTCCGGGTCAACGTGTGCGATGCCGTCCCGGATGCTCAGTGCGCCGTATTTACAGACGCTGACGCACGAGCCGAGCCCCATGCAGCCGAAGGCGCACGCCTTGTCGCTGCCGTACATTCGGTCTGCTGCGATGCAGTCCTGCACGCCCTCGTATCGGCATTTCTCCTGCGCTTTTCCGCATGCGCCGGAGCACAGCACCCGCGCGCGCACCGGGGTCTGGGCGGTGACCGAAACGCCCATAATCTCGCCGATCTTTTCTGCGCATGCTGCGCCGCCGGCACGGCAGGCGTTTGCCGGGGCTTCCCCCTTGACGATGGCATCTGCCAGCGCCGCGCAGCCGGAATAGCCGCAGCCGCCGCAGTTGGCGCCCGGGAGCACCTCTGCAATTTTTTCGACCCGCTCGTCGGTCTTGACCGCAAACACGCGCGATGCGACCGCCAGCAGGACCCCAAGCAGGACGCCCAGTCCCGCAAAGATCCCCGCAGGGATCAGTATGTTCGAAATTTCCATTGATACTCCTTTCTATCGGGGGAAAGACCTTGGGGCTTTCCCCCAAGCCCCACTTAGGGAACTTCTTGAAAGAAGTTCCCTAAGGACCCTCAAGAACTTTAAACAGGTTAAGTTGAATGGTTGATTTTTAGTAGGTGCTGATTTTGTGCAGCCGAAGACGTTGTACAAAGACATCGGATAACAATAGGACTATATGGAAACCTTCTTAGTGAAAGTTCTTGAAGGTTCTTAGGAAACTTCTTTCAAGAAGTTTCCTAAGTGGGTTTGGGCAACGCCCAAGGCCTTTACAGTTTAATCCCAGAGAAGCAAGAAAACGCCATCGCGAGCAGACCAGCGGCGATGAGGGTCAGGGGGAAACCTTTGAAGGCGCGGGGCGGGTCGGCGTGCTCCATGCGGGCGCGGACACCGGCAAAGACCGTAATTGCCAGCGTAAAGCCGAGCGCTGCGGAGAAGCCGAAGACCACAGCCTGCACGAAATTGTATTCCTTCTGCACAATCAGGAGCGCCGAGGAGAGCACCGCGCAGTTGGTGGTAATCAGCGGCAGATAGATGCCAAGCGCCCCGTAGAGCGCGGGAATGAACTTGCGCAGGAACATCTCAATGAACTGCACCAGCGCGGCAATGACCAGAATAAACGCCACCGTTTTGAGGTATTCAAGGCCGAACGGCACCAACAGGAAGCGGTAGACCACCCAGGTTGCGGCGCCCGAGATTGTCATGACGAAGGTGACCGCCATGCCCATGCCGAGCGCGGTGTCCGGCTTTTCCGAAACGCCGAGGAAGGGGCAGCAGCCGTAAAAACGCGAGAAAATGAAGTTTTCCACCAGCACAGCCGAAAACATCATCAGAAGCACATCGGTAAAGCTCATGCGTCAGCCTCCTGTTCTGCGTCGGCGGGGGCTGCAGCGGGCTGCTGTTCTGCCGCGCGGCGCCGCTTTTCTTCCACCGTGTATTTGATTTTCTGCACCGCCGCAATCGTAAAGCCCAGCGTTAGGAACGCGCCGGCGGGCAGGATGAAAATGACCATGTCGGGGTAGGATTCCGGCAGAATCCGGTGCCCGAGAATCGAACCGGTTCCCAGCAGCTCGCGCACCGTTCCGAGAATGCAGAGCGCAAAGGTGAAGCCCAGCCCCATCGAAAGACCGTCCATCGCCGAGGGCAGGGGCGGGTTCTTCGAGGCAAACGCCTCCGCGCGCGCCAGGATGATGCAGTTGACCACAATCAGCGGAATGAACAGCCCCAGCGACTGATAAAGCGACACCAGGTAGGTCCGCATCAGCAGTTCAACCGCCGTGACGAAACCCGAAACAATGACGATGTACGCCGCAATGCGCACCTGCCTGGGGATGAATTTCCGCAAAAGCGAGATGAACACGTTGGAGCAGATCAGCACCGCCGTTGCCGCCATGCCCATGCCGAACGCGTTGGTCAGCGACGTCGTGGTCGCCAGTGTCGGGCACATGCCGAGCAGCTGCACCAGTGTCGGGTTCTGGTCGAGAATGCCCGACTTCAGCTGCTTCAGATAATTGTGCTTCATTGTGCGTCACCTCCCGGAATGAGATGGGAATCCAGAATTTTCTGCGCGGCAGTCACGCCGGAGAGCACCGCGCGGGAGGAAATCGTCGCGCCCGAAACGGCGTCAATGTCCTCTCCCAGCGAAAGTGTGCCGGATTTGCCCTGATACTGCGCAAGGTAGGCGGCGTCCGAAGCCTTTGCGCCAAGCCCCGGCGTTTCGGAGTGCGAGAGAATCTGCACGCCTGCAATGCTGCGGTCGGAATAGAAACCGACCATCAGCGTCATGTCACCGCCAAAGCCTGCGGTCACGACCTGCACGCAGTAGCCGAGGATGCGCTCGCCCTGCCGGACCTGATAAACATCGTCCCCCAGTTCGGCAACCTCAATGCCGGTCGCGCCGAAAATCGACGCCATTGCATTCTGCTGTTCCTCCAGCTGAATTTCGGCATAGCGGGTCTTGGTCACCTCATTGACCAGCGACACCACTGCCGCCACAACCAGGCAGATGACCAGCAGCCGCGCGCCGATGTTCAGCACCGAGAGAACCGTTTTTTTGTCCACCTTAGCCATGCTGCTTCTCCTTTCTGCGGGTCTTGCCGTACACGCGCGGCTTTGTCAGCAGCTCGATGTACCAGACCAGCGCATTCATGATGAGAATCGCAAAGGACACGCCCTCCGGGTAGCCGCTGAAGTAGCGCAGGAAGACCACCAGCGCGCCGCACCCGGCACCGTAAATCACGCGCCCCCACGAGGTGACCGGCGAGGTCACATAGTCGGTTGCCATGAAGAATGCGCCCAGCATCAGACCGCCGGAGAAGAGCGACGATGCCATGAAGGACAGCGCGCTCATGTCGCCTTTATGAAAGATGAGGGTCAGCAGCGCGACCGTGCCGAGCATGGCTGCGGGAATCTGCCAGGCAATCACGCGCCGCACCAGCAGGTAAACGCCGCCGATGAGCAGGCAGAGCGCCGAAACTTCACCGATGCAGCCGCCGCATTTCCCAAGGAAGAGGTCAAGCACCGAGCCGTCAAAGGCTCCCGTTTTCAGCGATGCCAGCGGCGTTGCCGAGGCAACCGCATCGGTGCCGTCCATCCAGGAGAAAGCGGGGACGAATTTTGTCATTTTCGCGGTCCATGCCAGCATGAGGAACACTCTTGCCGCCAGCGCGGGGTTCATGATGTTCTTGCCGATGCCGCCGAAAATCTGCTTGACCACCACAATGGCGAAGACCGACCCGACCACCGGAACGTAGAAGGGGACGGTTGCGGGCAGGTTCATGCCCAGGAGCAGACCGGTCACCGCTGCCGAGCAGTCGGAGATTGTGACCGGGCGGTGCAGAATCTTTTCGGTCAGGTATTCCGCCAAGATTGCCGTGCCGGTTGCAAGCAGCAGGATGACCGCCGCGCGCCAGCCGAACGCGACGATACCGAAAATTGCCGCCGGTGCCAGCGCAATAAGGACATCAATCATCAACCGCTGAGTCGTCACGCCCCTGCGGACGTGCGGGGACGGCGCCAGCGTCAGAAGTTCCGGCATATCCGCAAGGACTCGTTTTTCGTCGTTCATTTCTTCATGCCTCCTTGCTTTTTCGCGCGCAGCACACCTTTTGCAACGCGAATCTGCTGCACAATCTCCACCCCGGCGGGGCAGTTGTAGGTGCAGGTCCCGCACTCCACGCAGCTCATCACGTCAAACTGCTCGGCTTTCTCGTAAGCCCGTTCCGCTGCGAATGCCGCGAGGTAGTTAGGCATCAGGTGCATCGGGCAATGCGCCACGCAGCGCCCGCAATGGATGCAGGGGGAGTGGACGGTGGTGGGGCGGTCGGCTTCCTCCGAGAACAGGAGCAGCCCCGACATGCTTTTGGAAACCGGCGTTTCGGGGTCCCAGAGCGCAAAGCCCATCATCGGACCGCCCGAAATCATTTTTTTCGGTGTTTTGGTCAGCCCGCCGCAGAAGGTGATCAGGTCCTGCGCCGATGCGCCGAGCGGGGAGCGGATGTTTTTGGGGGTGCGGACGCAATCGCCGGTGACCGTCACAATGCGGCTGGTCAGCGGAAGCCCCCGCCAGTAGGCGCGGGAGATTGCGGCGGCGGTCTCGGCGTTGAGAATCATGCAGCCAACATCGGCGGGCAGCTTTCCGGCCGGAACCTCCTGTCCCAGCAGCGCTGCAACCAGCTGCCGCTCATCGCCCTGCGGGTATTTGGTCTTCAGGACCGCAACGCGTAGGTTGGTGCCTCTCTCCAGCCCCTCGCGCTTTGCCAGCCGTTCCTCCAGCAGGCGAATGGCGTCGGGCTTGTTGTCCTCCACGGCAAGGATGCCCTCGCTGACGTTCAGCGCACGCATGACGATCTCCATGCCGGAGATGACGATTTCGCCGCGCTCAAGCAGCAGGCGGTGGTTGGCGGTGAGGTAAGGCTCGCACTCCGCGCAGTTGACGATGACGCGGGTCGCTTTGCCGATGGCACTCTGGATTTTTGCATAGGTCGGGAAGGTTGCGCCGCCAAGCCCGCTGATGCCCGCCTCGCGGACGGTGTTGATAATCTCCTCCGGCGTTGCTTCGGAGAGCGGCTTTGCGATGGGCTTCGTTTCGTCCGACATGGTGCGCAGTCCGTCGTTTTCGATGACGATGTTTGCAACCGGCGTGCCCATGGCGTTGCGTCTTGTGACGATGGCTTTGACCGTGCCCGAGACACTGGCGTGTACCGGGCAGCCCAGCCCGCCGGAGACCTCGCCGATCTTCTGCCCGATTTTCACCGTGTCGCCAACCTTGACCGTCGGGATTGCCGGCGCGCCGATGTGCTGCGAGAGCGGGATGGAGACGCTTGCCGGTTCGGGCAGGCGCTCGGTGGATTTTGCGGCGGTGTCCTTGTGCTCGTTCAGGTGCGTGCCGCCGCGAAAGGTGTAGCGTTTCATATGGTTTCCTTTCTGGGGGAAGACCTTGGGTTTCCCCTCAAGGGAATTTTACTGTCGGAATCCCGGAGAGTCCTGCTTTTGAACCGCCAAAGTGCCGCAAAACCTGCTGACCCGGCAGTCTCCCCTTATTATACTATGAAAAAGTAGATTTGTCAATTTCATTTCGCGGAAATTTTTGCGTTTTCGCCGCATATCTTGACTTTTCGGCAAAAATCTGCTATACTGGGTGCAGATAAGGCGGTCCGGTCATCCCAAACAGCTGCATCGCCGGAAAGTTAACCGCCCACTCTTTGGGGAAAGTTCTTGGGGTTCTTAGCCCCTTCTTTCAAGAAGAGGCTAAGCAGGGCTTGTAACAGCGTCCAAAGGTTTTGAAGGAGTACACCGTGACACAGGAAGAGAAGCAGGAAAGAATACAGAAGATTGACGCGAAGCTGCGGGAGCGGTACCCGGACGCGGTGTGTGCGCTGCACTGGGAGGGCGACCCGTGGCGGCTGATGGTGATGGGCAGACTTTCGGCGCAATGCACCGACGCGCGGGTAAACCTGGTATGCGAAGAGTTGTTCCGGCGGTTCCCCACGGCAGAAGCGATGGCGGCGGGGGATCTGCGGGAGATTGAGGACTGCGTGCGCTCCTGCGGGCTGTACCGGGTCAAGGCGCAGAACATTCGGGATGCGTCGGAGATGCTGGTAAAGGATTTCGGCGGCAGGATGCCGGACACGATGGAGGATTTGCTGAAGCTCCCGGGCGTTGGGCGTAAGGTTGCAAATCTGATTCTCGGCGATCTTTACGGGACCGGCGGCACGGTTGCGGATACGCACTGCATTCGCATTTGCGGTCGTTTCGGCATGTACCCGGAGACCCTGAAGGACCCCGTAAAGGTGGAAAAAATCATGGACGAACTTCTGCCCGCCGGGACCCGCTCGGATTTCTGTCACCGCATTGTTCTGTTCGGTCGGGACCTTTGCACCGCCCGCGCCCCGCAATGCTCCGTCTGCCCCCTCCGCGAGGACTGCGCTCACGGGGAGGGGTGAGGGGAGATGGGGAAGACCTTGGAGGGAGAAGGGACCCCCTTTCGGGTGGGGTCCCTTCTCCCTCC
>USMO01000057.1 GCA_900555785.1 uncultured Eubacteriales bacterium
TTCCGGTTGAGCGGGAACTGGACACGGGCGGAGAGACCGTGCGCGGCGCGGCTGAAGGGGACCCCCGGTGCAATGCCTGGGTAACGGTTGCGGTGACCCTGTCGGAGTCGGACGGCATGCTGCGCCGGGAAAACGGACAGCCGCTGCCGCTGGGGGTGTCATATGTGCTTTTCGCTGACCGCATTCGCGCGGTTTTGACCGTCTCAGAGCTGGAAAAAACAGAATATTAAAAACAAATTCAATTGAAACTATCCGAAATGCACGAAAAAGATGGGGACAGATTGTGAAATTGCGTCAGAATAACTATTGATTTTGGGCGCGCTTTTTGGTATACTATAGATGATGAAATGCTATAACCGTATCTGCGCGGTTTGCGTCCATATCTTTAGAAACAGGGAGCGAAAACAGTATGATTTCACGTGAAGTCGTCATCAACAATACCAGCGGTCTGCATGCCAGACCCGCGACCTTCTTCATTCAGAAGGCGAACTCCTATCCTTGCTCCATCTGGATCGAGAAGGATGACCGCCGTGTCAATGCAAAAAGCCTGCTGGGGGTGCTGTCTCTCGGGATTGCAAAGGGGATGTCCGTGACCCTGCTGGCTGACGGGCAGAGCGAAGAAGCGGCGCTGAACGGTCTGTGCGAGCTGATCGACAGCGGATTCGCGGAAATCTGAAACCGACCGATATTCTCACATAGCGGCGTGCTGTCTGGCACGCCGCTATTTGGCTAATCGGTGTCCGCAGAAAGGGGGGACGGGATGGGAGAGACCATCAGTATACGGGATCGGCTGCTGGAAAAGGCGAACGGTCTGCCGCTTTGCCCGGGCGTGTACATCATGCGCGACGGCAGCGGCAAGGTGATCTACGTCGGCAAATCGCGCAAGCTCCGGAACCGGGTGTCGCAGTATTTCCAAAACAGCGAAAAGAACCGCAAAACCGAGCGCATGGTGGCGTCTGTCCGCGCGTTTGACTACTATCTGTGCGACAACGAGATGGAAGCGCTGTCGCTGGAGAATACGCTGATCAAGCAGTATACCCCGAAGTATAACATCCGGCTCAAGGACGCAAAATCCTATCCGTATATCAAAATTACCGCAGCGGAGTACCCGCGCCTGGTCTTCACCCGGCACCGGGGGAACGACAAAGCGAAATATTTCGGTCCCTATTCCGGGTCCGGCACGGCATACGCGCTGATCGGGCTGCTGAACAAAACGCTGCAGCTGCCGACCTGCTCGCGCGTTTTCCCGCGGGACATCGGCAAGGAGCGCCCCTGCGTCTATTACCAGATCGGGCGCTGCTCCGGGCTTTGCACCGGAAAGATTCCGGCAGAGGAATACCGCGAGACCATGCGGAACGCAGCCGAACTGCTGGAGGGCAAGAACGGCGAGGTCCGGCGGCGCCTGGAGGCGCAGATGACCGCCTATGCCGAGGAGGAACGCTACGAGGCGGCAGCCAAATGCCGCGACACGCTGCGCGCGCTGGGGGCGATCCGCGAGAAGCAGAAGGTGGTCGCATCGCCGGATACCGAGCAGGATGCGGTGGCAATGTACAGCGACGATCTGTGTACCTGCGTGTCGGTCTTCTTCATTCGCGGCGGGGTCCTGCATGACACGCAGGAGATCATCTGCGGAGCAGAAGGAATCCCCGAGCCGGAGGACATGACGGCGTTTCTGACCGAGTTGTACCGCAGCCGCGCCTATATCCCGCCGGAGATTCTGATCGGCTTTGAACTGGCAGACGAGGATTGCGCACTGCTGACCGAAAGCCTGTCGGCACTGGCTGGCAGACGGGTCCACGTCCGCGTGCCCGAAAAGGGGACCAAGCACACGCTGTGCGAACTGGTGCGCAAGAATGCAGCCGAAAAGGCGCGGCAATATGAAGCCGAGACCGGGCAGAAGGAAAGCATTCTGGCAGACCTGGCGCACAAGCTGGGGCTGGAGGTCCTGCCGCAGCGGATTGAGGCATACGACATTTCAAACCTTGGCAGCGAGCACCTGACCGCCGGCATGGTGGTCCTGGTGGACGGCGTTTTCCGCAAAGCCGATTACCGCAGTTTCAAGATTCAAACGGTGGAGGGGACCGACGACTATGCGTCCATGCGCGAAACGCTCGCGCGGCGGCTGGCGCATCTGTCCGACTCATCCGGCTCGTTTGCGCAGGTGCCGGATCTGATTCTGCTGGACGGCGGGCGCGGGCATGTTTCGGTCGTGCGCGAATTGCTGACGGAACTGGGGCTGTCAATCCCGGTCTTCGGCATGGTCAAGGATGACTACCACAAAACCCGCGCCCTCTGCACCGACACCGACGAAATCAGCATTGCCAAGGATCGCGGGCTGTTTACGATGATTTATAAACTGCAGGAAGAGGTTCACCGCTACACGGTGCGCTGCATGGAGCAGGCAAAGCTGTGGACGCTGACAACTTCCTCCCTGACGGTCATCCCCGGCATCGGAGAAGCGAAAGCGAAAAAGCTGCTGATGGCTTTCGACGGCTTGGCAGCAGTCAAACAGGCTGATCAAACCGCCCTCGCCGCCGTCCCCGGCATCACCGCCAAAGACGCAGAAGCCGTTTATGCTTACTATCATCCGGAATCCTAAACTCTTGCAAGTTTTACAATCTCCCTTAAATCAATGATATAATCCCCCTTATTCAAGTTCTTGGGGTTCTTAGGGGTGACTGGTTGCGCAGCAACCGGTCAGTAGCGCAGCGTTGCTTCTACCGAAAGAAGCCCCCTAAGCAGGGGTTGGGGCGGCGCCCCAAGGTCTTCTACAGTCTTTCAACGAAAGGAGCGCAAGCATGCGTATTATAACAGGAAAAGCGCGGGGTGTCCGACTGGACGCACCGGCAGGAGAGAATACAAGACCCACCGCAGAGAGAGCGAAAGAAGCGGTGTTTTCCATGCTGCAGTTTGAACTGGAGGACCGGCAGGTGCTCGATCTGTTCGCCGGATCCGGTCAGCTGGGGCTGGAGGCGCTCAGCCGGGGCGCAGCACACGCAGTGCTGGTCGACCGCGATAAGAGCGCAGCGGAGATTATCAAGAAGAATACCATGAAGACCAGACTGGCGCCGGATTGCGAGGTCTATTGTGCGGATTACCTGGAATTTTTGCGGAACTGCAGGGGAAAGCGACGGTTTGACCTGATCTTTTTGGACCCGCCGTATGCCCTGAAACTGATTCCGGATGCCCTGCGGCAGCTGAAAAAATACCGCTGCCTCTCGCCGCACGCAACCGTGGTCTGCGAGAGCGGCGCGGCAGAGGACGTGTTCGGCGGGGATGACGCGCTGGCGGCACTGTTCGGGATTCGAAGGGAAACGAAATACGGCGTGGCAGCTGTCACGGTGCTTGAATACCGGGGGGAGGACGCATGAAACGGCTTGCAATCCTGCCGGGCAGCTTCGACCCGATGACCCTGGGACATCTGGAGTTGGCACAGGCGGCAGCAAAGGAGTTCGAACACCTGGTCATCGCCGTGATGATCAACCGCGAGAAACAGACGCTGTTTTCCCCCGAGGAGCGCGTTGAAATCGCCAAACGGACCGTTGGGGAACTCCCGCAGGCAGAGGTTCTCTTTGACGGCGGCATGCTGATCGATCTCTATGACCGGCTGGGTGCCGACGCTGTGGTGAAGGGCTACCGCGACCGCAACGACCTGGCATATGAGCAGAAAATGGCAGACTGGAACCGCGCGCACAACCGGAATTTCCGAACGGTTCTGCTGCAGGCAGAGGGACCGTATGCGGCAGTCAGTTCAACCGAGGTGCGCCGGAGGCTGGCAGCGGGCGAGGACCTGTTCGGTCTTGTGCATCCGGGCGCCCTGCCGCTGATTGAAGCCAAACGGCTTGCGGGAAAACGCGAATGATACGCGGACGCTTTGGAAAACTGTTTTCCGACACGGTGATTTTGGCGTTGGGGACCTTCGGCTCCAAGCTGCTGGTCTTCCTGCTGATGCCGCTGTATACGGCGCTCCTGTCCCCGTCGCAGTACGGCACGGCAGAGCTGATTACCGGAACCGCAAACCTGATTATGCCGTTTGCCTGCGTCGGAATTACGACCGGAATCTTCCGTTTTGCGGCAGAAAAGGGGACCGACCGCGAGGGTGTATTTTCATCCGGCGTAGTGCTGCTGGGAGCGGGACTGGGCGTGACGGCGCTGATCGGCGCTCTGGCGGTTGCCTTTGGCACAACGTGGCGAAACGAAATTCTGTTGGTCGTGCTGTACGTCCTGTTTGCGGACCTGCAGGCAGTCTGCGCGCAATACGTCCGAGCAACCGACCGGACCCGGCTGTTTGCCGTGCAGGGAATCCTGAATACGCTGCTGACCATCGGGGGAAACCTGCTGTTTCTGATGGTATTCGACCTTGGCGTGACCGGGTATGTGCTGGCAACCATCGTCGGCAACCTGCTGACAACCGTCTTTCTGATTGTTGTAGCAAGGCTCTGGCGCGTGTTCCGGATCAAGCGGGTGACGCAGGCAACCATGCGCGAGCTTTTCCGCTTCAGTCTGCCCATGGTGCCGACCACCATCTGCTGGCTGATTACCGACCTTTCCGACCGCTATCTCGTCAGTTACTACTGCGGGGAGGCGGTCAACGGCGTCTACTCCGCAGCGTATAAGATTCCGTCCATCGTCAACATCGTTTCGGGCATCTTCATGCAGGCGTGGCAGTTTTCCGCAGTTGTGCAGTCGACCGACGGGGAGGCGTGCAGCCGCTTCTATTCGCAGGTCTTCCGGGGGTTCCTGTCGGTCATTTTCATCGGCAGCGGAGGATTGATTCTGCTCTCGCCGCTGCTCTGCCGGATCCTGCTCAATGCGGAGTATCACGAGGCGTGGCGCTATATGCCAACGCTGCTCTGCGCGGTGGCGCTGGAGTCGATCGTTTCGTTTCTTGCCAGCGTGTATATGGTGAAAAAGGAGAGCATGCATTCCTTCCTGACGGCGGCGGTTGGGACCGGGCTGAACATCGTGCTCAACTTCCTGTTTATCCCGCGCGAGGGGCTGCTGGGCGGCGCGCTGGGCGCAGCGGTGGCAACCTTCATCGGATATGCGGCGGTGTATCTGCTGCGCATGCTGGATGTGCCGCGGCTGCTCCGGTTCCGGCTCTACCTGCCAAGGCAGATTGTGAACCTGGTGCTTCTGGTAGGCGCGGCTGCCGCCATGACCGCAGGCAGATCCTGGTCCGTGTGGGTTGCGGGCGGGCTGTTTACCATTCTGACCGGACTGAATCTGCCGGCGCTGCTGTCCGGCGCGCGCGCCCTGCTGAGACAGAGACGGAAAATTGCCGAAAACTGAAACTTTTTTCGAAAAACCCCTTGCAAAATGGGGGAAAGTATGATATAATACTCATGTTGCGCCAAAAGCGCGTGAATTTTAGGGTGGTCCGCTGCAGGCTCGCATGAACATCCGGTATTTTATAGGAGGACTCAAATGAATCTCATTGAGGCTTTTACAAACGAGCAATTGAAGAAGGAACTTCCGCTGGTCCGCGTTGGTGACACCGTCCGTGTCCACAACAAGATCAAGGAAGGCAACCGCGAGAGAATCCAGCTGTTCGAGGGCACCGTTATCGGCAAGCACGGCGGCGGAATCTCCGAAACCTTCACCGTCCGCAGAGTTTCCTACGGCGTTGGCGTTGAGAAGACCTTCCCAATCCATTCTCCGAATGTTGAGAAGGTAGAGATCGTCCGCGTCGGTAAGATCAGACGCGCAAAGCTCTACTATCTGCGCGGCAGAGTCGGCAAGGCATCCAAGGTCAAGGAGCAGATCTGAGTGCAAAAAAAGCACCGCCACGGCGGTGCTTTTTTTGTGCCGGGGGCAGAAAAGGGGCGCGCGGCCGGTGCCGCGCGCTGGAACCCCCAACTTTTATTATAGAACCCTTTTATAGAACCGATAATAACCAACAGCCGACACAGGTGATTCTGTGCCGGCTGTTCCGGTCTTTCCAGATTACGGTTCGTAATCGAAAAATTTCTTGTTGTACACCGCGCCGATTTCTTCAGTCTCGCTGTCGCGTGCAACCCAAAATTCATCGCCGGGAATTGATGTATGAAGCATCCCTTTTACGCTCATGTGAAAATCCTTGCTCCACGGATAAAGACCTTCATAAAGGCGGTATTGTTCTCCACCAAAATACAGAAAATGCGCGGAAATCCACTTTGAATTTCCTCTGTTGTGGGGATTTCGTGCCGTTTCTTCCGTGATGCTTGTCAACGTTGCGGACGAGACCGTAAAACTCCGTTCCCGAATCTTTTTACGCGCGTTTCCGAACCGGTGATTGACGAGAAGAAACCACACCAGCATTCCGACTGAAAGAACGGCAAATGGGATTGCGACCCACGGACGCACCAGAAATCCGCACAGGACTGCAAGCAACGCGGAGGAGGTCATTCCCCAAAACGGGCGATCGTCCTGCGTTGTGCAATTCCACTTTGCGTATCGGTCTAGATCTTCGGCAATGTGCTCTTTTGTCAGTTTTTCCTTTTGCATGTCATCTCCTTTCAGGTCTCGTAATCGAAATACTTTTTGGGGTATATCGCGCCGATTTCCGTGGTCTCGCTGTCACGCGCGACCCAAAATTCGTCGCCGATTTCCGGGGGGCTGTAGCGATCATACATCGACAGTTCGTCCCGGCTCAGCCAGGTATACTGCTCGATCGGCATGCGATATTCCTCACTTCCGAAGAAGTGAGAGTAGTCGCAGAAGTTCATATCACTTCTGGAGCCGTAATTGAATTTTTTGTCGATGGAGGTCAGCTTTTCGGATGTAACGGAATACCCGCCTGCGCGGATGGTTTGGCACGCCCTCCTATATTGGTATGCCAACCAACCCCTGTAGAGCAAAAGGGGAATCAAGGCAATCACCGGCACAAGCATGATTTGCGCGCCGAACAGCACGGCAAGAATGATGGCGAATGCCAACAGAAATACCCAGATGGCGAGGTACAGCGCGGTACTTGTAACTTTTTTGTACCGCAGTTTTGTGTAGCTGCACAGGTCGGCAACAATGTTATCCTGCGTCAGCTTGATTTTCTTTCTGTTCATTCTGCCCCTCTTTTCCAAAACAGCGCCTCGCGTGACACGGGGCGCTGCGGGAGGGACTCGGAGACGTTGCCCGTAGGTCCCTGCATGTTATGGTTGTTCTTCCAGCAAATCCTTGCGGTAAACATATCTGCAGTCGCCGGTCTTGCGAATGCATTCGGGGGTGACCTCCACCTTGGCAATGTCGCGGCGGGAGGGGACCTCGTACATCAGCTTGGTCATCGCACTTTCGAGAATCGCACGCAGACCGCGCGCGCCCGTGCTGCGCTCCAGCGCCAACTCCGCAACGGTGTCCAGCGCTTCCGGCGTGAACTGCAGCTCCACACCGTCCATCGAGAACAGCTTTTCGTATTGCTTCGTCAGCGAATTTTTCGGCTCGGTCAGAATCTTCACCAGCGCCGCCTTGTCGAGGTCGGAAAGCGATACAATTACCGGAATCCGCCCCACCAGCTCGGGAATCATGCCGAACTTCACAATGTCGTGCGGGATGACATCCTTGAAAATGCCGGAACTCTTCTTTTCGGCTTTGGTCTTGA
Source organism: uncultured Eubacteriales bacterium (assembly GCA_900555785.1). Classification (GTDB taxonomy): domain Bacteria; phylum Bacillota; class Clostridia; order Oscillospirales; family CAG-272; genus UMGS1865. The sequence goes on from USMO01000057.1 coordinate 7,574, forward strand.
TTTCGCCGCCGAAGCCGATGGTCTGATTGCCCTCGCGCTTTTCGATGATGCCCTCCAGACCGTCAAACGCGCCGCCACAGATGAACAGGATGTTTTTCGTGTTGATCTGAATAAACTCCTGATTCGGGTGTTTTCTGCCGCCCTGCGGGGGAACGTTGGAGACCGTGCCCTCCAGAATCTTCAGGAGCGCCTGCTGCACGCCTTCGCCCGACACGTCGCGCGTAATCGAGCGGTTTTCGCTCTTACGGGCGATCTTGTCGATTTCGTCAATGTAGATGATGCCGCGCTCGGCAAGCTCAATGTCGTAGTCGGCTGCCTGAATCAGGCGCAGCAGAATGTTTTCCACATCCTCGCCGACGTAGCCCGCTTCGGTCAGCGTTGTCGCGTCCGCGATTGCAAACGGGACCTTCATCGTCCGCGCAAGCGTTTGGGCAAGATAGGTCTTTCCCACGCCGGTCGGTCCGATCAGAAGCACGTTGCTCTTCTGCAGCTCCACATCCTCGGCTGCCGCCGTTTCTGCCGCCGCTTTTTTCTTGCCCTTTCCGGCGGGCTTGGGCGTGTTGGTCAGAATGCGCTTGTAGTGGTTGTAGACCGCCACCGACAGCGCGATTTTTGCCTCGTCCTGCCCGATGACGTACTGGTCCAGCGTTTCCTTAATCTGCATGGGGCGGGGCAATTCCTCCAGGGTCAGCTTTCCGGCTGGCTTTTTCTTCTGCTGCGACAGATCCTCACCGATGCTGTCAACCAGCTGATTGCAGGCATCCAGGCAGTAGTCGCAGATGAAAACCGGACTGGTGGGGGAGGGGATGAGAAAATCAACGTCTTTCTCGCTCCTGCCGCAGAAGGAACAGTAGTGCATATTGCTTTTGTTACTTGCCATGCTGATAGAATCCTTTCTTGCGGTCAGGCTCTCTTTTCAATCACCTTGTCAATCAGACCGTATTCTTTCGCTTCTTCCGCAGTCATATAGTTGTCGCGGTCGGTGTCGCGCTCGATGATGTCCAGCGGCTTGCCGGTGTTTGCGGCAAGAATGCCGTTCAGGGTCTTTTTAATGTGCAGAATCTGCTCTGCCTGAATCTGAATGTCGGTTGCCTGACCCTTTGCACCGCCCAGGGGCTGATGAATCATGATTTCACTGTGCGGCAGTGCCAGGCGCTTGCCTTTGGTGCCGGACGACAGCAGAAACGCGCCCATGGACGCGGCCATGCCTACGCAGATGGTGGACACATCGCACTTGACATACTGCATGGTGTCATAAATGGCCATGCCGTCGGTG
>USMO01000058.1 GCA_900555785.1 uncultured Eubacteriales bacterium
CGGAGGGGCGCCGGCAGGCGGGATCTCCGATGGTCAGAGGCACCGTCAGTCCATCACTATCCAAGACGGACCAAAAGCATACGCCCCACGCGCCCTATCACCCACCGTCCCTCCACCCCAATGCGAAAAGTGTAAATTTTCCGGTTACATCTTTACAGCGCCGCGAAAACATGGTATAATAGAGGAACACAGAAGGGGACACCTGGGAAGGGGGGACGGTCATGCGACTGGACAAACTGATTTCGGAATGCGGGCTGGCGAGCCGGACGGAGACGGCGCGCGCCTGCCGGGCGGGGAGTGTGACGGTGAACGGCGTGCCGGTGAAGAAGCCGGACACACCGGTCGACCCGGAGAAGGACTGCGTCACGCTGCGCGGCGTGCCGGTTGTCTGGCGGCGCTATGTCTATCTGCTTCTGAACAAGCCGCAGGGATACGTCAGCGCGACCGAAGACGGGGACGCGCCGTGCGTGACCGAGCTGGTGCCGGCTGAATACCGGAAGATGGGGGTCTTTCCCTGCGGGAGGCTGGACAAATACACGACGGGGCTGATGCTCCTGACAAATGACGGACCGCTGGCGCACCGGTTGCTGGCGCCGAAAAGTCATGTAACCAAGCGGTACGGGTTTCGCACCGAAGCGCCGCTGACGGCAGAAGACGTGCGGCGGCTGGAGGCGGGCGTGGACATCGGCGGTTATGTGACGGCACCCTGCCGAGTGACCCTGACCGCGCCGGACTGCGGCGTGATTGCCATTACGGAAGGGAAATATCATCAGATCAAACGCATGATGGAGGCGGTCGGAAACCGGATTGCCGAGCTGGAGCGTCTGACCTTTGGCACACTGACGCTGGACCCCGCGCTGGCACGGGGTGAATGGCGTGAGCTGACCGGGGAAGAGCTGACCGCCCTGCGTGGCGGACAATCGAATGTAACAGAGAAAGGACAGAACCAACCATGAATATCAATGAGACGCTTGCGGCGGAATTTTCGCTCCGTCCCGAGCAGGTGGAAAAGACCGTTGCCCTGATTGACGAGGGCAACACCATTCCGTTTATCGCGCGTTACCGCAAAGAGGTGACCGGAAGTCTGGACGATACGGTCCTGCGCGATCTCTACGACCGGCTGACCTTCCTGCGCAATCTGCAGAAGCGCAAGGAGGAGGTCGCGGCGCTGATTGCCGGGCAGGAGAAGATGACCCCGGAGATTCAGGCGGCGATTGACGCGGCAAAAACGATTACCGAGGTCGAGGACATCTACCGCCCGTTCCGTCCGCACCGCAAAACGCGCGCATCGGTTGCAAGAGAGAAGGGGCTGGAGCCGCTGGCAGAGCTGCTGATGGCGCAGGAGCCGTCCTACACGCCCTCGATTGAGGAGCAGGCAGCGGGATACATCAATGAAGAGAAAGGCGTGCTGACCGTCGAGGATGCGCTTCAGGGCGCGCGGGACATCATCGCCGAGGACATTTCCGATAATGCCGAATACCGCAAGGAGTTGCGCGCGCTGACCTTCAACCTTGGCATGCTGGTTACCAAGGGGGCGAAGGATGAGGATTCGGTCTATTCGCAGTACTACGATTTCTCCGAGGCGCTGAAAAAAATTGCGCCGCACCGCGTTCTGGCAATCAACCGGGGCGAGAAGGAGGAATTTCTCAAGGTGATGCTGACGGTTGACGAGGACACGGTGCTTAAAGGTCTGCGGGCGAAGCTGCTGAAGACCAACGGCAGCCCCGCAACGCCGCATGTTGCCGAGGCGCTGACCGACGGCTACGAACGGCTGATTGCGCCGTCGATTGAGCGGGAAATCCGGAGCGACCTGTTCGACAACGCCTGCGAAGGGGCAATCAAGGTCTTTGCGGACAACCTGAGCCATCTGCTGATGCAGTCGCCGCTCAAGGGCAAGACCGTGCTCGGTTTTGACCCCGGCTACGCGCACGGGTGCAAGCTGGCAGTGGTCGATAAGACCGGCAAGGTCGTTGACACCGGCGTGATTTACCCGGTCAAGCCGCGGCAGGAGACCGAAAAGAGCAAGGCTGTTGTCAAGCGGATGATCGAGCGGCACCATGTGGATGTGATTGCCATCGGCAACGGAACGGCATCGAAGGAAAGCGAAATCTTCATTGCGGGGCTGCTGAAAGAAATTCCCGCCGACGTGAAATACATCGTGGTCAGCGAGGCGGGCGCGTCAATCTATTCCGCGTCCAAGCTGGCGGCAGAGGAGTTCCCGGAGTTTGACGTCATGCAGCGGAGCGCCGTGTCGATTGCGCGCCGGCTGCAGGACCCGCTGGCAGAGCTGATTAAGATTGACCCCAAGGGCATCGGCGTGGGGCAGTACCAGCACGACATGAAGCAGGCGAGACTGGATGAGGCGCTGGGCGGCGTTGTGGAGGACTGCGTGAATGCGGTCGGTGTGGACGTGAACACGGCATCCTATTCACTTCTGTCCTACATTTCGGGTATCAATCTGGCATCGGCAAAGAACATCGTCAAATACCGCGAGGAAAACGGGGAATTTACCTATCGCGCACAGCTGCTCAAGGTGCCGCGCATCGGTGCCAAGGCTTACGAGCAGGCGGCAGGCTTTCTGCGTGTGCCGGGCGGGAAGGAGATTCTCGACAACACCGGTGTGCATCCGGAATCCTATGAGGCAACCGAAAAGCTGCTCGCGCTCTTCGGCTACACCCGCGACGACGTACGGAACGGGAACCTGAAGGAACTGCGCGGAAAGGTGACGAAGGCGGGGAGCGCGAAGGTTTGCGAGCAGCTTGGCATCGGGCTGCCGACCTTGCAGGACATTCTCTCGGAACTGGAAAAGCCGGGACGCGACATTCGCGACACGCTGCCGCCCCCTGTGCTGCGGGATGACATTCTCAGCCTGGAGGACCTCAAGCCGGATATGGAACTGACCGGAACCGTGCGGAACGTGACCGACTTCGGCGCATTCGTCGACATCGGTGTGCATCAGGACGGGCTGGTTCACATCTCGCATCTGTCCGACCGGTTTGTCAGGCATCCGTCTGAAGTGGTTAAGGTGGGCGACATTGTCAAGGTCCGTGTGCTCAGCGTGGATGTTCCGAAAAAACGGATTGCCCTGACGATGAAAACCAAGCAGAAAAACGGCTGAATCTTAATCTATTAAAATACAAATCGGCGCTTTGTTCATAAAAAAAGCGCCGATTTGTGAGTGTTGCACAAAACAGGGGCTGAAAATTTGGAGAAATGCCCTCTTCCTTTTTGGGCGAAAATCTGGTATAATATGATAGGTTAAATGAAAATTGTCCCCGTGTGGGCTATAGGAGGATCACGAAAAGATGGCAAGCGTATCTTTGAAGCATATCTATAAGAAGTATCCGGGCGGCGTCACCGCCGTTTCCGATTTCAACCTGGAGATCAAGGACAAGGAATTTCTGGTCCTGGTCGGACCTTCCGGTTGCGGTAAATCCACCACGCTGCGTATGATTGCAGGCTTGGAGGAAATTTCCGAGGGTGAACTTCGCATCGGCGACCGCCTGGTCAACGATGTGGCACCGAAGGACCGTAAAATCGCGATGGTGTTCCAGAACTACGCACTGTATCCGCACATGTCGGTCTTCGAAAACATGGCGTTCGGTCTGAAACTGAGCAAGGTTCCGAAGGACGTCATCAAGAAGAAGGTCGAGGAGGCTGCGCGCATCCTGGACATCACCCACCTGCTTGACAGAAAGCCGAAGGCTTTGTCCGGCGGTCAGAAGCAGCGTGTTGCGCTGGGGCGTGCAATCGTCCGTGACCCGCAGGTCTTCCTGCTTGACGAGCCGCTTTCCAACTTGGACGCAAAGCTGCGTGCAACGATGAGAACCGAGCTGACCAAGCTGCACAACCGCGTTGGAACCACCTTTATCTACGTCACGCATGACCAGGTCGAGGCTATGACCATGGCAACCCGGATCGTCGTTATGAAAGACGGTTTGATTCAGCAGGTTGACGCACCGCAGAAGCTGTATGACGAGCCGGTCAACATGTTCGTTGCAGGCTTCATCGGTTCGCCGCAGATGAACTTCATGGACGGCAAGCTCGAGGAAGAGAACGGCAAGCTGTACTTCATCTATGAGGGCAACAAGCTGCTGGTTCCCGAGGAGAAGGCAAAGAGCGAAGCGCTGAAGGAATATATCGGCAAAGAAGTGGTCGCAGGTTTGCGCCCCGAGTGCATCTATGACGATGAAATCAACGTTGCAAAGCATGTCGACTCTCAGCTGACCGTCAATGTCGATGTCACTGAGTTGATGGGCGCGGAAATTTACCTCTATCTGCTGGTTGGTGAAGAGGGCAAGCTGACCGCGCGCGTGTCGTCCCGCTCCACCACCAGAGCCGGCGATCAGATCAAGATCGCGTTCGATATGACCAGACTGCACATCTTCGACAAGGACACCGAGCGTTGCATCGTTCACTGATTTTCGAACAGAATCGAACCTCCGGGGTTTCCCGGGGGTTCTTTTTGTCCTTGCTCTCTTGTCTCATATGAAACGAACGCAATTTTGATACGGACAAGTCATTAACATATGTCGGAAACAGGCAGAAAAAGATGCCGGTTTCTGCATTTTTTCACACAGAAAAAAAGGATTTTTTCGAAAAAACTATAGACTTTTTCGCTGCTATGTAGTATAATATATAGTGGTTGTGTAAAATCCATATAACACAGGAGGCTATGGAAGTTATGAAGAAAAAGCTGACCACGGTTGCTTTTCACGGGACCCCTGAGCAGGAGGCTGCTCTGCGTGCCGTGATTCGGAAGCACGCCGGGGAAAAGGGCGCTATGATGCCGATCCTTCAGGAGGCGCAGGAGATCTACGGATACCTGCCGATCGAAGTGCAGCGCATCATCTCGCTGGAAACGGGTGTATCCCTGGAGGAGATTTTCGGGATCGCGTCGTTCTACGCGCAGTTCAAGCTCAATCCCGACGGACAGTACAGCATCGCGGTCTGTCTCGGCACCGCTTGCTATGTCAAGGGGTCCGGTGATATTATTGAGGCGATCTCCGAGCAGCTCGGCGTGCCGGTCGGCAGCACATCCTCGGACGGACGGTATTCCATCGAGGCAACCCGCTGCATCGGTGCCTGCGGTCTGGCTCCGGTCCTGACCGTCAACGGTGAGGTTTACGGCAGACTGACCAAAGCAGACGTTCCCACCATCCTTGCAAAGTACACGGATTGAGAAGGAGAGAACCCAACATGAAAATTACATCTGTTGCTGAGCTTCAGGCAGCTTACGAATCCCTGAAGAGCTCGGTCGCGATCCGCGAGGGCGTGCATGAGACCATCGACGGTTTCCGCAAGCACATCCTGATTTGCGGCGGCACCGGTTGCACCTCGTCCGGCTCGACCTCCCTGCGCGAAAAGCTTGAGGAGGAGCTGGCTGCGCATAACCTCGACCGCGAGGTCAAGGTGGTCACCACCGGCTGCTTCGGTCTGTGCGCGCTGGGACCGATCATGATCGTTTACCCGGACGGGACCTTCTATTCCCGCGTAACGCCGGATGACATTCCAGAGATCGTGGAAACGCATCTCGTCGGCGGCACGCCGGTTGCGCGCTTTGAGTATCACGAAAAGAGCGGCGACCACCATGTGGTCAACTCGCTGAATGAGATGACTTTCTACAAGAAGCAGCATCGTGTTGCGCTGCACAACTGCGGCGTGATTGACCCGGAGAATATCAATGACTATGTTGCGCGGCGCGGCTACCAGGCGCTGGCAAAGGTTCTGACCTCAATGTCCCGCGAGGACGTTGTGCAGACCATGCTGGATTCCGGTCTGCGCGGACGTGGCGGTGCGGGCTTCCCGACCGGCTTGAAGTGGAAGTTTGCAATGGGGTCCACCGGCAAGAAGTACGTCTGCTGCAACGCTGACGAAGGCGACCCCGGCGCGTTCATGGACCGCTCGGTGCTGGAAGGTGACCCGCACGCGGTTCTGGAGGCAATGGCGATTGCCGGATATGCAATCGGTTCCGATGAAGGCTACATCTATGTCCGTGCGGAGTACCCGATTGCGATTCACCGCCTGAAGATTGCCATCGAGCAGGCACACGAAGCCGGGCTCCTGGGCGAGAACATCTTCGGTACCGGTTTCAATTTCGATATTTCCCTGCGGTTCGGTGCCGGCGCATTCGTCTGCGGCGAGGAAACCGCTCTGATGACCTCCATCGAGGGCAAGAGAGGCGAGCCGAGACCCCGCCCGCCGTTCCCGGCAATCAAGGGCCTGTTCGATAAGCCGACCATCCTGAACAACGTGGAAACCTACGCCAACGTCGCGCAGATTATCCTCAACGGTCCGGAGTGGTTTGCCGGAATGGGAACCGAGAAGTCGAAGGGCACGAAGGTCTTCGCGCTGGGCGGCAAGATTACCAACACGGGGCTTGTCGAGGTCCCGATGGGCACCACGCTGCGTGAGGTCATCGAGGAAATCGGCGGCGGCATCCCGAACGGCAAGAAGTTCAAGGCTGCACAGACCGGCGGTCCTTCCGGCGGATGCATTCCCGCAAGCCTGATCGATACCCCGATTGACTACGACAACCTGATTGCCATCGGTTCGATGATGGGCTCCGGCGGTCTGATTGTCATGGACGAGGACAACTGCATGGTTGACATTGCGCGGTTCTTCCTCGATTTCACGGTGGACGAGTCCTGCGGCAAGTGTACGCCCTGCCGTGTCGGTACCAGACGCCTGCTCGAGCTGCTGGATAAGATCATTTCCGGTAAGGGCGAGATGGAGGACATCGACCGCATGGAGGAGCTGGCAAACTATATCAAATCGGCATCCCTCTGCGGTCTGGGCCAGACCGCGCCGAACCCGGTTCTCTCTACGCTGCGCTACTTCAAGGATGAGTATATCGCGCATATCGTCGACAAAAAGTGTCCTGCGGGTGTTTGCAAGAAGCTGCTGCGCTACAGCATCGACCGCGAGAAGTGTATCGGCTGCGGCGTCTGCGCGCGGAACTGCCCGACCGGCGCAATCAACCGGACCGACTACACGGCACCCGGTCACAAGCTGGCTTCGATGGAAATCGACTCGGCAAAGTGCGTGAAGTGCGGCGCGTGCATGTCGACCTGTAAGTTCAAGGCTATTTCCAAGGGTTAATGAGGGGGATTGTGGACATGGATATGATCAAAGTGAAAATCAACGGCAGGGAATATGCCGTCGAAAAGGGCGCCACGGTTCTCGAAGCTGCAAAGGCGGCGCATATCGACATTCCCACGCTGTGCTATCTGAAGGATATTAACGAGATCGGCGCATGCCGGCTGTGCCTGGTGGAGGTTTCCGAGCGCCGCGGACCCGCAATGGGACCGTTCCGCATGGTCACCGCCTGCGTCTATCCCTGCACCGATGGGATGGAAATCAAGACCAACACCCCGCGGATTGCGGAATCCCGCCGCATGAATCTGGAGCTGCTGCTCTCCAACCATGAGAAGAAGTGCCTTTCCTGCGTGCGCTCCACCAACTGCGAGCTGCAGACGCTCTGCCGCGAATACGGTGTGGACCAGTCCCGCTTTGAGGGTGTGGTCAACCACTACGAAATCGACGACAAGTCGCCGATCATCCGCGACAACAACAAGTGCATTCTCTGCCGCCGCTGTGTAGCAACCTGCTCGAAGATTCAGGGCATCGGTGTCATCGGCGCGAACAACCGTGGCTTTGACACCTACATCGGCTCTGCGTTCGGCGAAGCACTGGCAGATACCTCCTGTATCAACTGCGGGCAATGCATCGTTGCCTGCCCGGTTGGCGCGCTCTACGAACGGGACGACACCGACCAGGTCTTTGAGGCGCTGGCAGACCCGCAGAAGCATGTGCTCATCTGTGCCGCACCGTCGGTCCGTGCGCAGATCGGCGAATGCTTCGGCTACGAGCCCGGCACCGACACCGAGGGCAAGATGGTTGCGGCGCTGAAGGCGCTGGGCTTTGACGGCGTGTTTGATATGAACCTGACCGCCGACCTGACGATTGTGGAGGAGGCAACCGAGCTGATCGGGCGCATCCAGAACAAGGGCGTGCTGCCGATGATTACCTCCTGCTCGCCCGGATGGATTAAGTTCTGCGAGCATTATTTCCCGGATTTTGTCGACAATCTGTCGACCTGCAAGTCGCCTCAGCAGATGTTCGGCGCGGTCGTCAAGACCTATTACGCGCAGAAGATGGGCTGGGACCCGAACGACATCTTTATGGTGTCGGCAATTCCGTGTACCGCGAAGAAGTTTGAGGTCGGAAGACCCGACGAGAGCGCGGCGGGCGTGCCGGATGTCGATGTTGCCATCACGACCCGCGAGGTCGGGCGCATGATTCAGAAGGCGGGCATCAACTTCCGCGCGCTGGAGGATGAGAAATTTGACGATCCGTTTGCCATCGGCTCGGGCGCGGGTGCCATTTTCGGCGCAACCGGCGGCGTGATGGAGGCGGCGCTTCGCTATGCGGCAGAGATCATTCTCGGCAAGAAGCTGGAGAAGGTCGACTTTGCCGAGGTGCGCGGCACCCAGGGAATCAAGCTGGCATCTTACAAGCTGGGTGAGATGAATGTCAAGGTCGCGGTCGCTTCGAGCACCGGCATGGCAAAGAAGCTCTTGAACATGATCAAAGCAGGGGATGAGGCGGTCAAGGACGTGGTCTTTATCGAGATCATGGGCTGCCCGGGCGGCTGCGTCAACGGCGGCGGTCAGCCGATTCAGC
>USMO01000059.1 GCA_900555785.1 uncultured Eubacteriales bacterium
CGGCGACGAGGGCGCAATCCGGCGCCTGCTGGCGATTCTTCTGGATAACGCGGTCAAATACTGCGACCCGGCGGGAACCATCCGCGTGACCCTGACGGACGGGCGCCACCCAGTGCTGGAGGTGGAAAACAGCTTTGCCGCAGTGGACGAGACCAAGCTGGACCGGCTGTTTGACCGGTTTTACCGCTCGGATAAAGCGCGGACCTCCGGCAGCGGCTTTGGCATCGGTCTGTCCAGCGCCCGCGCCACCGCTGAAGCACATAAAGCCGAACTGACCGCCTACCGCCCGGGTCCCGGAAGGATTGCGTTTCGCCTGAAGGGACTGTGAGACGGGATGGGATGCTGACGGCGGGGGCAGAAGGGACATGGGGGCTGGTTGTTGCGTGGTTCATGCCGTTTTTGTCCGTCTTGGATAGTTGGGTGACTGGCTTGCCTCTATTCATCGGAGATCCCGCCTGCTGGCGCCCCTCCGGACGGTAGAGGCAAGGCAGTCAGGCACTAACTTAGACGGGCAAAAGCGGCATGAAGTGCGCAACGGTCAGCATACTTTGTCATCCTCGGCGCAAGGTACCTACGGTGCCGAGCCGAATCCCAGAGGGCGCGCGGTGGCAAAAAGAAAAAACTCCCGCTTGGGAGTTTTTTCTTATGGTGCGGTGCTGTCGGGCGGGGTGCCTTTGTGCCAATCGGTTACATCGAAGGCGGGGATAGTCGATGATTCTCTTAATGGTCTATGTGGATCGAAGTAGCAGGATTTGGCATAGCCCAACACGGATTCACCCGCTTGATACTTTCCATCTGCATCCTTTTCGATGATGGTCCGATAGACGTTCGGAACCCAATCCTCGTTGATGGTATAGGTACTTAAATCTGATTCTGTCACGAATAGATAGTAAGTTTTGTCCATTCCTTCTGGGAAATAAAGAATCCAAGATAGCCCATCTACAGTAAATTCCTTCATATCGCCTCGAATCGTTGTGTTGGAATCCATACTGCCGATGGAGGTTTCGTTTGAGATGATCGGATTGTATCCAAAGATGAGATTAAGAAACCACTTTAGAGCAGCTGGTAAATTGTCTGTTATAGCTTGTATATCAATGGTCAATTTAGACCCCGACTCATTCAACCCCTCCAAAATCTTCCGTACCTGCTCAGGTGTATAATCCCACTTTGCGAGTTGGGCTTCGTAGGAGGTGGAGATGGGGGAGACGGTTCCGGCGTCGTAGGTATAGGTTGACATCAGGCTGCCGCAGCCCATGACGAGCAGCAGGAACGCCAGGATGATATAGGTCAGGCGGGAAATTCGTTTGCGGTACACCGGCGTTACCTCCTGTTATCAGAATCGGGGACCCGCACCAGCGCAAGCAGGATTGCAGCCAGCGCGAGCAGACCGTTGCCGCTCTTGCTGCCATCGCTTTGGCGGGCGGGGGTGCTGTTGGCATCCGGCGGGGCTGCCGCCGTTGGCTGGCGGGATGCGGGGGATGATTTTGCGGGAACGGGGGGCGCTGCCGAAGCCGGGTCCTTTTCCAGCACGGCGAGCCGCTCCGCAACCACCCGGTTGATCTTTTTCTCGAGGACCGGCAGCGCAAGCCCGACAAACACGACCAGCAGGACGCAGAGATAGCCGGCAGGGGAGTGCATAAACACAACGAAGCTGCCGACATAGGGGATGCATTCCCCGCGCCAGATGCCGCGCATTTGCTCATACCGGACCGGCGAGCGGTCTGGGTAGACGTTGGCGTCGCCCTGCATCACAAAATACCGTTCCGGGTGGGTGTCATCCGGCTTCTGAATCTCCACAATGCGGTGAACAATCCAATTGCCGTCCAATTCATAAACCACGATGTCGTAGAGCTGCAGCTCCTGCTCTGCGGGGAGCGCAGAAAGAAAAATCAGATCGAATTTCTGAATCTGATTATCCAGCTGATGTTCTGTCAGATAAGTGTTTTTCTCATACTTGTCCGCCATGGACCCGCTGCTGATCACCTTTGGGACCTTGCCGCCGGTTACGGGCATGCCCTCCCGCACGCGGACCGAAACCGCCAGGGCGAACGCGCCGATGACCAGGACGCAGACCAGCAGAGACAGGAACCGATCGAAAAAAGCTGCGGCGGACGGAGCCTTGTGTTTCGCCCGGCTCTGTTGCTGCCGCAGGATTTCGGTATCCGCAAGACCGCCCCGAATCAGCTGCAGCTTCATTTTGATGCTGTTCCCGATCAGGATGCTGAACAGGGCGGTCATTGCCGTGAAAACGATCAGGCACAGGACAAGAACGTAAATATCGTATTCTGCCACGTTTCTCCTCCTGCCCGTTAAGGGACAGAGTGCTTACGGATTTGTATCTTCAGCGACTGTGACTTTGAAGTCTGTGAATTGGTCGAATGAATTTTTGTACTCGTTATAGTCAGCTAAAGTCGGTAAATCATATTCGACAACTTTAATATATTCAGTCAAATCCAGTGTGAAAACAAAAGAGATAGTGCCATCATCTGCAACCATTTTTTTAGCCATCCCTTTTGGCAGATGAATGGTATTGTTGCCAGTGTTTACCGTGGGCGCAGGGGTGGTGGAGGTACCAGCATCATCAGGCATTTTAACGGTGAGAATGTTTCCTTTCAAAGTGTCATTATTACGATATTCCGCATTTGTGAAAGTCAGCTTCAAGTCAATGCCCTGGTTTTTGATTATTGCAGCTGCCTTTTCATTCACTGTGAAGGTGATTGTTATGGTTCCTTCACGGTTCTCGGCAAGAGCGCCACCTGTTTTCAGTTCTCCCTTATAGTCATCAATAAAGATTCCGAAGTTTTGCTCTATAGATAGGCTGCCTTTGGCTGTTGCTTGAACTGCGTCTGCAAGGTCTATTCCCATAGTGCTATTAATATCGGTAACTGCGGTGCCAGCTTGGGTATACTCGAACGTCGCGTACACGCCACCGATCGTCAGGACCAAAGCCAGCGCGATGATGAAAGATAGTCTCTTCATGTGTTTAACCCTTTCGTGTTTAAAAATTGAAATTTATCCGAAGCGCCGCGGCGAAACAAGCGGCGCGATGGAACAGTGGGAGGCGGCGCGAAGAGGATGCGCGAAATTTGCCGAAAAGATGTAGCAAATATGTTTCGATGATTCATTTCCGGATACCATTTTATTCAAAACTTTAATCACTTGTGCGTATTATATCACAGAATGATTTATTTGTCAAGTGGTTTTTACAAAAAATTCATATGAAAATCTGAAATTGACGAATTTTGATTTTCAAAGTGTACAAAAAGCGGCACCGGAGCCAGATTTGCTCCGATGCCGCTTTTGTGGGTTCTGAAATTATTTTGCTTTGATCGAATCGGTGCGGTAGATGAACTTGACCTGACCGTCCATGCCGTCGCCAATGCCTGCGAAGGAGTTGTAGGTCTTCGAAACATCCACGGTTGCGCGCAGGCGGGTCAGCAGACCCTTGACATCCCCGTTTGCAAGGTCCATCAGCTTCTGCACCACCTCGTCGTTGAACTGCCCCAGACCGTCCTTCAGCTGTCCGGCGCCGTCCTTCAGCTGCCCGATGCCGTCGGTCAGTTTCGGCAGCTGCGACACCAGCTGAAGCATGCCTGCGTAAGCCTGGTCCACTCCGGCGGTGTAGCCGTTGATGCCGGTATAGAAGGTATTGTAGTCGTTCAGCTGCTTTTTCAGCGCGGTGATTTCAGCCGTCTTTTCGCTGACCTGCGCCGTCACGTTCTGTGCAATGACCGCCTGCATCTGCTCGGTTGCCATCTGCGCATCGGTCAGTGCCGCAATGGCTGCGGTCGTTTCGGCTTTCTTCATCTGGAGGTAGACTGCCGCGTCGATCCGGTCCTGCTGCTCAGCGGTAATCAGACCGGCTGCCAGTGCCGCTTCGTACTGCTCAACGGTCAGCCCCTGCGTTTGCAGCACCCCGGCGAGGACCTTTGCGCGGTAGGCTTCGGTGACCTGCGCGGTGACCTGCTCGCGGACGGCTGCGGTGACTGCCGCAACAATCGTGTCATGCGCGGTCGGGTTCTCTTCGGTCCCGGCGGTGGAGATCGACGCAATCACGCCGTCCAGAACCGTGTTGTAGTTCTCGGTTGTCAGGGTTACGTTGACGCCTGCCTTTGCAAGCTCTGCCTGTGCGGTTGCCAGCAGCGAATCGAACACCTGCTTTGCGCCGCCGCGCAGGGTCTCGCTGTTTGCGTTCAGCTGCTTCAGACCGTCCGCAATCTGCCCGATGCCGTCAATCAGCGCGCCGGACTGGTCCAGCAGCGTGCAAACGCCGTCGTAAAGCTGGGAGGACCCGTTCATCAGCTGCGACATGGCGCTGCCAAACTGGGTCAGCTTTTCCTCAACCGTTACGGTTGCATCGTCAAAAACCGAGGTGTCGATCTTGTTGAACAGCTCGTTTGTCGCAACGCTGACGGTGGTCGCCAGGTGGAAATCCTTTGCATCCGCGCTGATTTCCACATAGGAAGGGACGGTGAACTGCTCCGGCGTCAGCCCGAGGTTGTCGGCAAGACCCGGCAGCGCCACGCCGATAACCGCCGTGCGGTCCCCGTCGTTGATCAGCTTGCCGTTCGTGACCGAAATGTCGGTGAACACGCTGTTGTCCAGCACCATGCCGGTCAGCATGGCAAAGGGAACGTAAAGCTTGGTCTCCTCGCCGTCAATCGTCACGGTTTTGTATTGGTTGTTGGTGTAGTCGAACCGGATGGTGACTCTACCGCTCTTACCGGCGATCTCATCTGCCGAGACCGTCTTGCCGTCCAGCGTGTAGGAGATTTTCACCGAGACCGGCAGCTCCCTGTCGATGTTGCCCTGATAGTAGATGTCGTTGCCGTCGGCGTCCCAGACCTTGGTGTTGCCGCCGCCCATGGTGTAGCTCTCGTCTCCCTTGACGTTTTCGATGTTGTTCAGGTCCGAGGCATCGTTCAGCTTGCCATCGCCGAGGACATTTTTGATCCAGTCGCTGACGATAATCTTTTTCACCGAGCCGTCGCTGCCGGCAAGTACATAGACCGTCTCGTTCTTGACCGGCTTCTGCTCGGTTTCGCCTGCATCCGCTGCGGGGGAGGAGGGGGTGGACGCAGGGGCGCTCTTGGCACTCTGCGATGCATAGACCGCTACGCCTGCCGCGCTGCCGCCAACCACAAAGAGCGAAAGCGCCGTGCACAAAATTTTAGTAAGTTTTGTTTTCATTTTAAAATCTCCTTACAGAAACAGATTTTTCAGCAATTTGAAGGCGAACCGGACGCCCAGCCCGACTCCGGCAAGAATGCCGATGTATTTCAGTGCGTCGGCGGGAGTCGTTTCCTTTTCCGCAGCCTGCGTGTCGTGGATGTCGATGGTTGCAATGCCGGTGGCGGTATCCGCTGCGGCACCTGCCGGAACGGGCTGCGGGGCGGTTGTCTTGCGCGAGGGCTTCATGCCGGCTGTGGTATGGCGGATCAGACCGTCAAAGAGCATCAGCAGCGCAGGCAGGAAGAAGATGACACAGCCCATACTGATAAGTGCGCCGCGCGCCATCAGCATGCACATCGAGCTGATGATGTCGATGTCCGAATAGAGCGCCACGCCGAAGGTTGCGGCGAACAGCCCCATGCCGGAGACGATGATGGAAGGAATGGATGTGGCAAGCGCTTCGGATACCGCGCCCCGCTTGCTGCGTCCTGCTGCGCGCTCCGACTTGTAGCGCGTGGTCATCAGGATTGCGTAGTCGACCGTTGCGCCCAGCTGAATGGTGCTGATGCAGATCGGCGCGATGAAGGGCAGCGACTGCCCGGCGTAATGCGGAATGCCGAGGTTGATGAAGATTGCCAGCTCGATGACGGCAATCAGGATGAACGGCAGGCTGATGCTCTTTTCCACCAGCGCGATAATTACGAAGATGGCGAGAATCGACACCGCGTTGACCACCTGGAAGTCATGGTTGGTTGTCTCGATCATGTCCTTCATGCAGGGCGCCTCGCCGATGAGCATGCCGGAGGGATCGTATTTTTTCAGGATTGCGTTCAGGCTGTTGATCTGTCCGTTGACGTTGTCGCTTGCAACTTTGTATTCCGAGTTGATCAGCAGCAGCTCCCAGCGATCGCTCTTGAGGATGCTCAGAATGCTTTCGGGCAGAATCTCTTCCGGCACGCCGGAACCGAGCACCGACTCCAGCCCCAGGACGTATTTCACGCCGTCCACTTCTTCCATCTCGCGAATCATCGAGCGCACGCTCTTGCCGGAGAGGTTGGCATCAATCAGAATCATGTGGGTGGAGGCGATGTTGAATTCTCCGGAAAGCTTGGAGTTTGCGATGACGTATTCCATGTCCTCCGGCAGGCATTGCCCCATGTCGTAGTAGACCTCATCGTTGGTCTTCTGGTAGCCGTAAAGCGCCGGAGCAATCAGGAGCAGGAAGAGGATGAGAAAGACCGGGAAGGTCTTGGTCAGGAACTTTGCCATGCCCTTCATGTTCGGGATAACCGAGCGATGGCGCGAATGCTGAAGCGGTTTGTCGAATACCAGAATCAGCGCGGGCAGGACCGTCACGCAGCCGATGACGCCGAAGATGACACCCTTTGCCATGACGATTCCGAGGTCACGTCCCAGCGTGAAGCTCATGAAGCAGAGCGCGATGAAGCCTGCAACCGTTGTAATCGAGCTGCCGACCACGCTGGTCAGCGTTTCGCGAATTGCATACGCCATGGCATCGCGTTTGTCGGGGTGCAGGGGGCGCTGCTCATTGTAACTGTGCCAGAGGAAGATGGAGTAATCCATCGTAACGGCAAGCTGCAGGACCGCAGACAGCGCTTTTGTAATGTAGGAAATTTCACCGAGGAAGTAGTTGGTTCCGAGGTTGACCAGAATCATTGCCCCGATGGAGGCAAGAAAGATGAACGGGACCAGAAAACTGTCCAGGAAGACCAGCATCGCAACCAGCGCAAGCGCCACCGCAATGCCGACGTAGACCGGTTCCTCTTTTTCACAAAGGTCTTTCAGGTCGGTGACCAGCGCCGACATGCCGGAAACGAAGCACTGCTTGCCGGCAATCGACCGGATTTCGCGAATGGCGTCCATCGTCACGTCCGCCGAGGTTGCGCTGTCAAAGAAGACCGCAATCATGGTGGAGTGATCGGTGTTGAACTCCCGGAAAATTTCGTCCGGCAGAAGTTCCATCGGAATCGAGACATCTGCCAGGGTGTTGTACCAAAGAACGGTTTCCACGTGCTCGACCGTTTTGATCTTTTCGGTCAGCTTGGCAACGTCCTTTGGCTGCATGTCTTCTACTATAATGAAGGAAAACGCGCCTTTGCCGAAGTCCTCCAACAGGGTATCCTGCCCCTTTACGGTGTCCATATCGCCGGGCAGGTAATCCAGCATATCATAATTGATGCGGGTGTTGATCATTCCGAAAACGCAGGGAATAAGCAGGAGAATGGTAAAAATCAGAATGGGTACGCGACATCTGACGACCGCTTTCGAAAAACGCATGGTGATGATTCAGTTCCTTTCTTCAAATTCGGTTTCATAGGTGTCCGGCTTCTGATGCCGGATGATGCGGACCGCACACAGGACCGTGCTGATGTTCAGCACTCCGTCCACAAGCCACGAAAGCCCCAGGAGAACCGTCATGGCGCGGATGCTTTCTGTCGGACGGAAGATGAGCAGCGCACCGAACAGGGCAGAGATGACCGCCACGGTCAGAATCAGCCACCATCGCTGCAGCCCGAAATGCCGCGCGTCTACGGAAATCTGGACCTTGAGCAGGCTGTCTGACAGAATCAGAATGCCCCAAACGGTACATAGAACCGTCAGCATCCGCTCCGGCGCAATCAGCAGCACGCAGCCCAGCAGCAGCATCAGAATGCCGGATGCCAGGTCATACTGGAACGCCAGGCGAAACAAATCGCGCGAGAAATACCCGATCAGCTTGACAATGCCGAACACGATCATCACGCAGCCCGCCGCAATCCCGAGTGCTTCCGGAGAAACCGTTGGTAGGGCGATCAACAGGATCCCGAGCGCGCAGAAGAACAGGGAGATGAAAATGTAACCGATTTTTGCAACCTTCATCGGTGTGGTCGAACGCATGGGAAGAACCTCCTTTCTTGCTGTTTCGTTCTGCTGACAGTATAGCATCGGAAGAAAAAAAAGGAAATAGGCAGCTTTCTGCCCACTGTCGTGTTTTTAGGCAACCGAGGGGCAATTGTCCGATTTTTCGCATGCGATTGGGCGGTTTTCATAAAAAGATACTTATTGAAATGGTTGATTTGACGTAGGAAAGATAGAATGAGATTTGATTTTGTTCTATATTATGTTGTAGGGGTGTTGGTCTGAGAGGGCAGGGGCTGATTGCTGCGTGGGGGCGTAGTTCTTTTGTCCGTCTTGGATAGTGATAACTGCCACTGCCTCTGTCGTTCGGAGATCCCGCCTGCTGGCGCCCCTGCGGGGTTCGACTGCGCGGCGGTTTGAGGCTGTTGCGCTCGCCCTTTTGCTCTCCCGCGCCGCTCCGCTCAGGATGACACGAAGGCTGGTTGCTACGGGGTTCTAACATTCTTTGTCCGTCTAAGTTAGTGGCTAATGGTGTAGCGCAGCATCCTTTTATTACTATCTAAGACGGACAAAAAGAGTATAAACTACGCTCCGAATAGCCCACCGTGTCATCCTGA
>USMO01000060.1 GCA_900555785.1 uncultured Eubacteriales bacterium
CCCAATATTCCCCACTGCTGCCTCCCGTAGGAGTCTGGACCGTATCTCAGTTCCAATGTGGCCGTTCAACCTCTCAGTCCGGCTACCCATCGCTGACTTGGTGGGCCGTTACCTCACCAACTATCTAATGGGACGCGAGCCCATCCTTGCGCAATAAATCTTTGGTACTACGACCATGCGGTCGCTTGTACTTTATGCGGTATTAACATCCGTTTCCAGATGGTATCCCCCACGCAAGGGCAGGTTGCTCACGCGTTACTCACCCGTCCGCCACTAGGCATTGCTGCCCCGTTCGACTTGAATGTGTTATGCACGCCGCCAGCGTTCATCCTGAGCCAGGATCAAACTCTCGAAATCATGGTATTAAAACATTCCGTAGAATGATTCAATCAGTTGCTTTCGAGTTTTTTCTCTTAGCTTTTGTTTTTACTTTTAAAGAGTAGTAATTCTCTTGAAAGAATTTACGAGATCATGTTCGCACATACTAAATTTAATATGCTTTGTACTTCATCTCTTGTTGTTCAGTTTTCAAAGATCAATACCGCTGCGCCGATTCCTCACAGCCCGTCCGGTGAATCACCGTGCCGTTCCGTGCCATCTCTTTGCGACAGCCTGTATATTATACCACATATCCTTTCGCTTGTCAAGGGGTTTTCGAAAAGTTTTTTGAAGTTTTTTCGAAGGTTTCTCGAAAGGCTTCTGAAACCGTTTCTTTCTCCCATCGGCTTGCGTCCGGTTGGTATTTTCTGCACCCTCATTTTCAGGCGCTTGATTATTATACCACTTTCTGTTCCGTTTGTCAAGAGGTTTTTCGAAAGTTTTTCGAAGTTTTTTCGTTGGCTTTCGTTCTTCGACAAGCCGCTACGGATTCGCTTCATCCGCTTTCCCTCTCGCATTCGTCCCGTGGCCTTCATCAAACCCTCGTTTCGAGCGCTTGATTATTATACCACTTTTCGCCTTGGTTGTCAAGCCTTTTTCGCAAATTTCTTTTGTTTTTTGTATGATTATCTCTTTTCCCGCAAAAACTACCCGCATGAGGGGGGTGAACTTGTCGAATGCTTACAATTTTTGTCCGCACGCTGCTGATCTACGGCGCGCTGCTGCTCACCCTGCGGCTGATGGGGAAACGTCAGATCGGCGAACTGGAGGTCACCGACCTGGTTACGACGCTTCTGATTTCGGAAATTGCCTCGCTCCCGATCACAAACCAGGACATTCCGGTTGCCTACGCGCTGATTCCGATTGCGACGCTTCTGATTCTGGAAATCTTCTTTTCGATGATTCTGGTCCGGCTGCCCCGGCTCAAGGGACTGGTCTCTGCAAAGCCGACCGTCATCATCCGGCACGGGGTGCTTTGCCAGCGCGCGCTTCTGGATTTGCGCATGTCGGTGGAGGAGCTGATGAGCGAGGTGCGGCAGCAGGGGTATTCGGATCTTGCCATGATTTCGGACGCAATCTTAGAGAAGAACGGCAAGCTGACCGTTTTACCGAAGCCGCAGTTTGCGCCGCCGAATCTTGGGCAGCTCGGGGTGCAGGTTCCGGCGGATCCCCTGATGCATGTGGTGCTCTCCGGCGGTACCTATAATGATGAAGGATTGAAACTGATCGGGCACGACCGGGCATGGCTGGATGCGCAGCTGGCGCGGCGCGGCTACGCCAAAGACCGCCTGTTTTGCGTAACCGGGAACGAAAACGGGCATTTGCTGCTGATTCCGCTTGCGAAAAAGGACAAAAAGCATGCTGCCGGAGGGTCCTCATGAGGAGTTTTATTGTTGCGCTGCTCCTGCTTGCGCTGATGCTGGGCGGTATTCTTTTGAATTCTCTTTATATAAATAATGTAGTGTCCGAAATTGAGGCGCGTTTGGACGCGCTTCCGGACGTCACTTCACCCGCCTGCCAGGAGGAAACCGCCGCGCTGCTTCGCGCCTGGGAGGCAGAGGTTGGCTGGGTCAGTCTGTCGGTCAGCTTTCCGGTATTCGACCGGGTGACCGAGCAGGCTGCGCTGTTGCACGCCGCTGCTGTCAGCGGAGATCTTTACGGTTACCGCGCCGCAATTGCGCTGCTTTACGATGCGGTTGACGACATGCGCAGGCTGGAAACCTGGAAGGCGTTTGTCTGATTTTGAGAATAAGATTTGTTTTTGTTATCAATTTTATGCCATAAAATTAGAACCGGACCAATTCCACAGTCTGTTTTGGTCCGGTTCTGCCGTTTTTTCGCTTTTTGCGCACAATTTTCAGAGCATTTGCCGGTAGACCGTATTTTTCGGAACGCCCCGGTCCTTTGCCGCTTTTTTAATGGCATCCATTTTGCTCATTCCCTGTGCGGTATAGAATGCGACGTGGGTTGGGATGTCCCACTCCGTCCAAAAGGTTTCCGCTCCCGCCTGCTGCCGGGGTGCACCCTCCACCACCAGCACGTATTCGCCGCGCGGGTCGGTTTCCGCGTAATACGCCTCGGCTTCTCCCAACGTCAGGCGCAAAATCTCCTCGTTCCGCTTGGTCAGCTCCCGGCAGATTGCCACGCGGCGCTCCGGACCGAAGGCTGCGGTCA
Organism: uncultured Eubacteriales bacterium; assembly: GCA_900555785.1. GTDB lineage: Bacteria > Bacillota > Clostridia > Oscillospirales > CAG-272 > UMGS1865. The sequence goes on from USMO01000060.1 coordinate 2,554, forward strand.
GGTCCGTCAGCGTTGCGCGCAGTTTATGCGGTGCTTCATGGAAGAGCATGGTTCTGCGCTCGTTTTTCAGTTCCTCCAGCCGCTCCCGCCGCTCGGTCTTATTGACCGACAGGAACCCCTCGAAGGTGAACCGTCCGGTTGGCAGACCCGAAAGGGTCAGGGCTGTAACGGATGCAACCGGACCGGGGACCGAGGTTACAGGGATGCCGCGCTCGGCGCAGAGGGCGACCAGGTCCTCGCCGGGGTCGCTGATTGCCGGCGTTCCGGCATCGGTGACCAGTGCGCAGGATTCCCCTGCGGCAAGGCGGCTGGCGATAATCTCTCCGCGCTCGCGCTTATTATGCTCGAAATAGGAGACCATCGGGCGGTGGATGTCGAACGCTGCCAGCAGCTTTGCGGTATTTCTCGTATCCTCGGCTGCGATGAAATCGGCTTCCGACAGGACCTTGATCGCGCGCGGCGAAAGGTCGGAAAGGTTTCCGATGGGTGTTGCGACCAAGTAGAGTGTGCCTCCCTCCACCCGGTTTTTTTCTTCGTCATATTCTGCGGTTTTGACCGAACTCATGGCGTTCTCCTTTCACATTCCGCGCCGCCGCGCATAAACTGTCACCAAGAAACGCTGTCTTGGAGGAATGGTATGGCAATCAAAATTTACATCGATCAGGGGCACAACCCCGAAAATCCGAACGCCGGTGCCGAGGGCAACGGTCTGCGCGAGCAGGACATCACCTACCGGGTCGGCAAGGCGCTTGGCGAGCGTTTACGCGCGAACGGGGCGTTTGAGGTCCGCGAATCCCGTCCGACCCCCACGACCTCTCTCGGCACCAGCAATTCGACCAGTCTACAGGCTCGCGTGCGCGATGCGAACGAATGGGGTGCCGATTATTTCATCAGTCTACACACCAATGCGTCCTCGAATCCGGATGCGACCGGCAGCGAGGCGTTTGCCTACCAGCAGCCCTCTGCTGCATTCCGGCTTGGGGAGGACATTCTCTCGGGGCTGACCCGCATCACCGGATTGCGCAATCGCGGCATGAAGGTTCGCCCCGGGCTTTATGTGCTTCGCCGCACGGCGATGCCTGCGGTCTTGGTAGAGCTCGGCTTCATCACGAATCCCTCCGACGCCACCCTGATGAACACCCAGCCCGGCTTATTCGCCGACGGGATTTACGCGGGGGTGCTGGAATATTTGGGGATGTAGGGGAAGAAGGTCTTGGAGAGGGGAGGGACCCCCTTTCGGAGGGGGTCCCTCCCCTCTCCAAACCTCTCCCTACCTCCCCGAACTTTCCTGAGCCGGGTTTTGATTACGGTGCTTCCGGTTTGACGTGCTGCGCGGCACGACGCGGTGCGGTTAACGAGTGCGGGGCAAAACCCGGCTCAGGAAAGTTTTTTGGGAGGAAACGGAGAGGCGGGAGGCTTGGGAGTGGAGCGGCTATCGCACAGGGGTGGTGGGATATGATTTTTTTGTAAAGGTAGTAAGTTACGGGAAAGAGCTAATCGTTCAGGCGTTCGATTTCGATGGTTACGGTAATTGCGGCGCAAGCCCAGAGGACTGCCATAAAGACTTTGAAGGCAAGCAGGGACAGCGCGGACGGGGCAATCAGATGGACGGTACAGAAGGTGGCAAAGGCGAGAATCTGGACGGCGCTGATTGCAAGCGAGAGGATGTCGGGAATCCGTGCGGCTGGCGTCTCGTAATCGTTTTCTGCCAGGAAATACGCACCCTTGACCGCCAGGAAATCGCCGAGGAAGCAAGGGAGTGCAAACGCGATGCCGAGCAGAATCAAAGCCCATGTGGGCAGCCCGCCGAACAAATCCCGCTCCCCTGCCCGCGCTTCCACCACAATCAGGGAAACCAGCAGCGCTGCAGTCAATACCACCAGCCCGCCCAACATCACACCAAACCCAATTCTCCCCGTCTTCTTCATCTCATCCTCCAAAACCTCAAAAAAATTTCGCTCCACCAATCCCCCGCGATAGCCGCTCTCTCTACCCCTCAGCACCTCCCCAGCCACCCAAAACTTTCCTGAGCCGGGGCTGTGCATCTCAAAGCGCAACACTCTATAACCCATCCTCCCCGCACAGCCCCGTCTCAGGAAAGTTCGGGAAGGATAGGAGGGGCTTGGGGAGGGAAGGGAACCCCTCCGAAAGGGGTTCCCTTCCCTCCCCAAGGTCTTCCTCAATCTTCGTCATCCAACCGTAACACAGCCATGAAGGCTTCGGGAGAGACCTGAACGGAGCCAAGCTGGCGCATCTTCTTTTTGCCTTCCTTCTGCTTTTCCAGGAGCTTCTTTTTGCGCGTGATGTCGCCGCCGTAACACTTCGCAAGCACATCCTTGCGCATCGCCTTGACCGTCTCGCGGGCAATGATCTTGGAACCGATCGCCGCCTGAATCGGAATCTCAAACAGCTGGCGCGGAATATTGTCCTTCAGCTTTTCCGCAATCTTGCGCGCGCGGGCGTATGCCTTGTCCTCGTGAACAATAAACGACAGCGCATCCACCTGATCGCCGTTAAGCAGAAAATCCAGCTTCACCAGCTTGCTCGGCTCGTACCCCTTCAGCTCGTAATCCAGGGACGCATACCCGCGCGAGCGGCTCTTCAGCGCGTCGAAAAAGTCGTAAATAATCTCGTTCAGTGGCAGATCGTAGTGCAGCTCCACCCTCGTCTGGTCCAGATACTTCATGTCGTGAAAGACCCCGCGCCGGTCCTGGCAAAGATCCATCAGACCGCCCACATAATCCACGGGCGTGATGATTCCCGCCTTCACCACCGGCTCAAACGCCGTTTCAATCTGGTCCGCAGCCGGATAGTTGGACGGGTTGTCAATCTTCACCACCTCGCCGCTCTTCAGCCGAATCTCGTAAATGACGCTCGGCGCAGTCGTAATCAGATCCAGATTGAACTCGCGCTCCAGCCGCTCCTCGATGATCTCCATGTGCAAAAGCCCCAGGAACCCGCAGCGGAACCCGAACCCGAGCGCGACCGACGTCTCCGGCTCAAACACGAGCGCCGCATCGTTCAGCCGCAGCTTTTCCAGCGCGTCCCGCAGGTCGCCGTAGCGCGCACCGTCAGCCGGATAAATGCCGGCGTAAACCATCGGCTGAACCGCCTTGAAGCCCGGCAGCGCCTGCGCGGTCGGGTTGGCAGCAAGCGTTACCGTGTCGCCAACGCGCGTGTCGCCGATGTTCTTGATGGACGCGGTAAGATAACCGACCTCGCCCGCCGACAGGGACAAGCCTCGCGACAGCCCGAACGGCTCCATCGAACCGACCTCCACCACGTCAAACTCCGCGCCGGTGCTCATCAGCCGAATCCGGTCGCCCGCCTTCACGCAGCCGTCCACCACCCGGATGTTGACCACAACGCCAAGATAGCTGTCGTAGTAGGAGTCGAAAATCAGCGCCTTGAGCGGCGCGTCCTCTTCCCCGCCCGGCGCGGGAATCTGCGTGACCACCGCCTCCAGCACGTTCTCCACGTTCAAGCCGGTCTTTGCCGACACTGCCGGGCAGCCCTCGGCGGGAATGCCGATGACCTCCTCAATCTCGTCCTGGCAGCGCTTGACATCGGCAGACGGCAGGTCGATCTTGTTAATGACCGGCACAATTTCCAGATTCGAATCGACCGCAAGGTAGGCGTTTGCCAGCGTCTGCGCCTCGATTCCCTGCGTTGCGTCCACGACCAAAAGCGCCCCCTCGCAGGCGTTGAGCGAGCGGGAGACCTCGTAGTTGAAGTCGACGTGACCGGGCGTGTCGATCAGATTGAAGACATAATTTTCGCCGTTCTTCGCGGTGTAATTCAGCCGGACCGCGCGCGCCTTAATGGTGATGCCGCGCTCGCGCTCCAGCTCCATGTTGTCAAGCACCTGATCCTCCATGTCGCGCTTCTCCACCGTGCGGGTCAGCTCCAGAATGCGGTCCGCCAGCGTCGACTTTCCGTGGTCGATGTGCGCGATGATGGAAAAATTGCGAATGTGCTCCTGCCGTTCGGATTTACTCACGTTTCAAACCAGACCTTTCAAAGGATTGCAATAACGATTCTTATCTATTATTATACTGCATTTCCGCTTCAATGGCAAGTGCTTTGCAACATTTTTCCGGAAAAAGGCGAAAATTTTTGCCCGGAGCGCAAAAAAAGTCTGAAAAAATTCAATGTGTGTCTTGAAAAACACAAGAAAATAGTATATACTATGAAGGCAAAGAAAAAGACCGGGCGTTCCCCGGCCTTTGGAAGGAAGGTACATCACATGAAAAAAATGAAGGTTGCCGTCATCGGTTACGGCGGCATGGGCGGCTGGCACACAGAAAAGCTCCTGAAGAGCGACGTTGCGGAGCTTGCCGGAATTTATGACATCAGACGGGAGCGCAACGAGCTTGCGGAAAGCCGCGGCATTCACGCTTACGCCTCTTTGCGCGAGGTGCTGCAGGATCCGGAGGTGGAGCTTATCACCGTGGCGGTGCCGAATGACGCGCACGAGGACGTTGTGGTCAAGGCGCTGAACGCGGGAAAGAACGTTATCTGCGAGAAGCCGGTTGCACTGTCTCTGGAATCGCTTAATCGCATGATTGCCGCTGCCGAGAAAAACGGCGTTCACTTCTCCACCCACCAGAACCGCCGCTGGGACGTTGACTATCTTGCCATGAAGCAGGTTCACGACTCCGGCGAGATCGGACGGGTCATCAACATTGAGTCGCGTATTCATGGCAGCCGCGGCATTCCCTCCGACTGGAGAGGCGAAAAGGTTCACGGCGGCGGCATGCTCTACGACTGGGGCATTCACCTGATTGACCAGATGCTGATGATCTTCGGCTTTGATCAGGTTGAGAGTGTTTTCTGCGTCTGCGACCACATCACGAACCGGGAAGTCGATGACGGTTTCCGGCTGGACATCAACTTTGTCGGCGGTCAGCGGGCAACGGTTGAAGTCGGCACGTACAACTTTATCGCCATGCCGCGCTTCTATCTGCGCGCCGAAAAGGGCTCCGCGCTGATTACCGACTGGCGCGAGGAGGCTCAGGTTGTCAAGTGCACGCACTGGCATGAGAGCGAGGTCCTGCCGGTCGAGACCGCTGCCGGTTTGACCAAAACGATGGCACCGCGCGACAGCATCACGACCGAGACCTACCGTATTCCGAAGCCGCAGTCGGATGTTCACGACTACTATCGCAACTTTATCAAAGCGATTCGTGGAGAGGGTGAGCAGTTCGTCACCTACGACCAGATGCGCACCGACCTCAAGGTCATCCTCGCCGCCTTCGAATCGGCTGAAACCGGCAAGGTCGTCGCGCTGTAAAGACCTCGGGGCTCTGCCCCAAGGTCTTTTCCTTCCCCTTCAATGCACCGCAACGGGCATTGCGAGGAGCATGTTTTCGAGGAAAATGCCGTAGCCGGAGGTCGGGTCGTTGATGAGCACATGCGTCACGGCACCGATCAGCTTGCCGTTCTGAATGATCGGGGAGCCGGACATGCCCTGCACAATGCCGCCGGACGCAGAGAGCAGCGCCGGGTCGGTAATCTTCACCGAAAAGCACTTGGAGCCGGTCGCAGCGCGGTCAATGTTCGAAATCTCCACGCGATAGCGACCGATCTTGTTGCTGTCAAGCGTGCAGAAAATCTCCGCGCTGCCCTCCGATACGTCCCCCCGTAACCCCACCGGCAGCGCGTCAACCGGACTCTCCGGCGGGTCGCTGAACACGCCCCAAACGCCGCAGCCTGAATTGCCAAGCAGAGCGCCTGTCTTGCCGGGGTTAAAATACCCCTTCAGTTCGCCCGGCGCACCGACCGCACCCCGGACAACCGAACTGATGGTCACATCCGAGACCGTCCCGCGCCGGATGGAAATCAGCTCGCCCGAATCCGCGTCGCAAATGCCGTGCCCCAAGCCCGCAAACGCACCGGTCTCGGGAATGATGAAGGTCACCGTCCCAATGCCCGCGCCGCTGTCGCGCACCCAGATGCCGGTCTTTTAGCGTCCCTCCGCT
>USMO01000061.1 GCA_900555785.1 uncultured Eubacteriales bacterium
AACCCCGAAGGGGCGCCAGCAGGCGGGATCTCCGATGGTCAGAGGCAAGTCAGTCCCCCACTATCCAAGACGGACAAAAAATATAGAAATCCCGCAACAATCACGCTCCACACCCCCAAAAAACAAACCACCGCCCACATCATCCTCCAAAAATACAGCACGCCCACCCGCCAGAAGCGGGTGGGCGAAAATATCAGTTTCCTCCGATGGGGTGCAGCTCACCGAAACCGGGGGTGGTATCGGCGCCGCCGTTATTGATTTCGTCATGATCCGTATCCGTATCCGTATCCGTGTCCGTCTCGGTATCGGTGTCCGTCTCGGTATCGGTATCCGTATCTTCCGGCTTCTCGGTTGCCGGGTTCTTTGCCGGGGTGGTCGGCTCCTCTTTTGTGCCGCTATCGGTTTTGCCTCCGACGAGGTACAGCTCTCCGAAACCGGGCGTGGTGTCGACGCCGCCGTTGTTGATTACGCCGTGTCCGGTGTCCGCGTCGGCTTCGGCTTTGGTCTCCGTCCGATCGATTTTGTTCGGAAGCTCGGTGCAGGAAACGGCAAACAGGAGCACCGCCGGCAGCATCAGCGCGCAAAACAGCTTTTTCATCTCGCATCTCCTTTCTGCCCTCGGCGGGCAAATCCATCCGGGCGCCGGGGTCTGCCGGGTCCGTTCTCTGTGCTTTTTTCACCAATCCAAAGGATAGTATACCATATTTTCTTGTGCTTGTCAATCAGATTCTGCAAAAAAGCAACAATTTTTTTGTTGTGTTACCATAGGTGTGTCACTAGAGCACCAGATACTTTTCCGCCATGAAGTTATACATGCTCCCGATGTCGCCGTCCGCGCCCATCGAAGCCCGGCGAGCAGCATCTCGTCAAAGCCGTTGAAGACCGGCTTTTCCGGGAACCGGGTCTTGGCCGTTGGAGGTGTGCCTGATTCCGATGAAGCGGTCATCGGCGAAGAACTCCGACACCTGCTCAACGGTCAGGTTAACGCCTGAAAAGTTCGGGAAATTGCAGATGATCACCGGCAGATTCACCGCACCGACGATTCAGAATACTTCCTCTCGTAACAGTCGTTTCTTCCGGGACGGAATTTTTGGGCCTTGCACCTTTTTCGGCAACTTACAGCACGCGGAATTGCAGGTTGTACAGCTCCGCGTAAACGCCCCGCTTCTGCATTAAGGCTTCGTGGCTGCCCTGCTCGGTAATCACGCCGTTGGAAATGACCGCAATCTCGTCCGCATTCTTGACGGTCGACAGCCGGTGCGCCACGACCAGCGTCGTTCTGCCAACGCAGAGTTCGTCCAGCGCGTTCTGGATCAGAATCTCGGTTGCGTTGTCCAGCGCGCTGGTTGCCTCGTCCAGAATCAGAATCGGCGGATTTTTCAAAAAGACCCGCGCAATGCTCAGCCGCTGCTTCTGCCCGCCCGACAGCCGCACGCCGCGCTCGCCGATTACCGTGTCGTAGCCCTGCTCCATTGTCATGATGTAGTCGTGAATGTTTGCGCGCTTTGCCGCCTCCACCACCTCTTCGTCGGTCGCATCCGGGCGCCCGTAGAGAATGTTCTCCTTCACGCTTGCGTTGAACAGGTACACATCCTGCTGCACAATGCCGATGTTCTGCCGCAGAGACTGCGCCGTCACATTCCGGATGTCCTGCCCGTCAATCAGAATCGCGCCCTCGGTCAGGTCGTAGAAGCGCGGAATCAGGTGGCAGATTGTCGTTTTTCCACCGCCGGAGGGTCCCACCAGCGCAACCGTCTCCCCCGCCGGAATGTCCAGACTGATGCGGTTCAGCACGTCGCGGCTCTCATCGTAGGAATAGGTCACGTCTCGCAGTTCAATGTGCCCCGTCACGCGCCCCAAATCGGCAGCGCCCGGGCGGTCCTTCTCAACCGGCGTGTCGATGATTTCCACAAAGCGCTCAAAGCCCGTCACGCCGTTCTGGTATTGCTCCATGAAGTTGATCAGCGTGGTGACCGGCGTGATGAACAGATTGACCGACACAATAAACGCCGAATAGTCACCCAGCGCAATCCTGCCGGCATACAGAAACAGCCCGCCCGCAATCAGCACCACAACGTTGAACACGTTGGTCACAAACGCCGTTCCGGAATGGAACATGCCCATTGCCTTGTAGGAATCGCGCTTAGCCTCGGTAAACTCCCTGTTGCCGACCTCAAATTTTTCCTGCTCCAGCGCGGCGTTGTTGAACGCTTTGGTCACCCGAATGCCCGAAATGCTGCTTTCAATCGAGGCATTGATCTGCGCCATCGACTTGCGCGCACGGGCAAACGCCTCCCGCATTCGCTTGCGCAGAATGCCGGAAATGACCAACAGGAGCGGCACGCAAGTGAAGATGATCAGCGTCAACGTCAGATTGATGGTCGACAGGTACACAAACGAGGTCGCGATGGAGATTGTGGAAATCAGCACATTCTCAGGACCGTGGTGCGCCAGCTCGCTGATGTCCATCAGATCGTTCGTCATGCGGGACATGATTTTTCCCGTTTCGTGATGGTCATAAAAGCTGAACGGCAGCTGCTCGAGGTGCGCAAACAGGTCGGTCCGCATCTGCGTCTGCATGTGAACGCCCATCATGTGCCCTTCGTACTGGATGAAGTAGTTCAGGAGCATCCGCACCACATAAAGCCCCAACAGCCCCAAACCGAAGCCGATGACCAACCGGTATTGCCGGTTCGGGATGAACTCGTTCAGCATCTTGCGCGTCACAATCGGATACACAATTCCGATCATCGCCACGCAGAGCGACGCCAGCATATCCATCGCAAACAGCTTCTTATGCGGCTTATAGTAAGACAAAAATCGTTTCAGCATCTCCAAAATCCCCCGTTCTCCCAATATTATACCGCATCCCTCCCAAAAAGTCAACACCCCTGCGAAATTTCGGGGAAAAGACCTCGGGGCGTTGCCCCGAACCCTACTTAGGAAACTTCTTAAAAGAAGTTTCCTAAGGACCTTCAAGAATTTCCCCCAAGGGCGGGATTCCGTAACGAATCCCGCCCTTGGGGGAAAGTTTTTGGAGATTTTTAAGAGACTTTTTTCAAAAAGTCTCTTAAATGGGGTTCGGGGCAACGCCCCGAGGTCTTTCTACAGGTTCTCGCTTTTGAGTGCATCGATGGGGTTGTCGCGGCGGAGTTTGCCGCCTGCATAGAGCATCGTGGCAAAGACCACGGCAAACACACTGCCGACCGCAATGGCAACCGCCGCCCACGGGATCATGAACGGTTGTTCGACCGCCTGATCGACCACCAGCCAGATGCCAAACGTTGCGAGAGCCGACACCGGAAGCCCCAGCGCAAGCCCCTTGAAACCGTAGATCAGGCACTCAAAATTGAGCATCTTCCGCAGGCTGCGGGAGGTCAGACCGACCGACTTCATCATTGCAAACTCCCGCCGCCGCAGGGCAATGTTCGTGGAAATCGTATTGAACACATTCGCAACCGCAATCAGTGAAATCAGAATGATGAAACCGTAGGAAAATACATTGACCACCGTCACGGTCGAACGCATGGATTCCAGCGCCTGTGCGTTATCGTAAAGCCTTGAGGTCGACTGCCCCGCGTCAACCAGAATCTGCTTCATGTCCGCATATGCCGCCGCGTGCGCAGGAGCTTCAAAGCAGAACGAAACGCCGTCCTCGCTCGGGTCAATTTTTGTGACTTCGGCAATCCGACTGTAGGGGTAGATCAGGAACGGCTTTTCCTCGGACATTCCGAGCGGCACTGCATCCACCGTCCCGCCCAGGCGGAAGGACAGCACCTGCACCGCTTCCGCCTCGGAAATCCGCTTGGCGTGCGAGGCAAGGAAGGCGGACCGTTCCTCATCGTCCCCGGTTGCCCGATACGCCGCCTTATCCTCTTTGGAAAGGTACAGGTAACTCCCGTCACCGTCCTTATCCTGTGCGATAAAGCTGTATCCTTCAATTTCGGAGCGGATGCGCCTTGATTCGTAAGTCCCAACCGTTGCGGACGGAGCAAACAGCGTGTAGGTTGTCCATTTTGCCCGTGAGCCGGAAGCATCCGAAGCGTCGCGCACATACCGCGCGCCATGGTTGTAAATCAAGCCCATCGGCTCTTCGGAGATCAGATACCGCTCCCCGTCAATGCCCGCCGCTTTGGTAAAGCGCAGAAATTCCGCGTCCGATACCGCACAGATGTTCACAGGGAACAGTTCCTGCCCCGATTCCGTCATGTCGGAAAAAGCCGCGCGGTAACTCTCCGAAACCGCCCCCTCCGGCAAGCGAAGGGTCTCGTAGCGTGTGGCAAGATAAGCCCCGCGCACCACGCCGTTCGCACGGCTGAGCTTTTTCAGCATCTCATCGGGAGTCTCACGCAGGTCCTGCGCGTAGAAGGTAATGTCCGCGCCCGAATCCTTGGAAGTAATACTGCTGACCGACGCTTTGAGATAGTTGCAGAACGCCGCTGCGGAAATAAACAGCGTCACGCTCAGGAACAGCGACACCACCGTGGAGCGATAGCGCTTGCGGTTGCGCTTGAAGTTCTTGGAAGCCATCATGCCCTCAAAACCGAACAGCTTCTGCGTCAGGCGGGAGGTCTTGACTTCGCGCCGCGAAATTTTTATGTCGGTCGACTGTCTAATTGCCTGAATCGGAGAGACCGACAGCGCGCGCCGAGCGGGAATCCACGCCGAAATCAGCGCAATGGCAAGGCAGAGAAGCGCCGCTATGCCAAGCCCTGCCCAGTTGACCACCAATTTCATCTGCACATCAGAGGTTTCGGAAAGAATGAGACGGAACGAATCACGCAGACAGTAAAGCGTGATGCCGATTCCCGCGCAACCGACCCCCGCACCGAGCGGGATGGCGATTCCGCAAAGTACCAACGCCTCGTAAAGCACCGCGCCGCGAATCTGCTTTTTGGTTGCGCCAACCGATTTGAGAATGCCGAACTGCCGCGTCCGTTCGCTGACCGAAATGGAAAACGAGTTGTAAATCAGCGAAATCGACCAGAACGCAATCAGCACCACCAACACGGTGACCAGCCCGTACATCATCCGGGTCAGCGCCCCGTTGCGGAAGGAGCCGGAATACGCCAGCAGGTCGCTGTGCGCCACCCAATCATACCCGATACCTGCATTCAGGTTGTCCCCCATCACCGAATAGAACCTTGCGGGATGCTTCAGGGTAAAGAACACCGTTGCAGGTCCTGTCGCCTCGCCTGCCGTCAGGGCAATATAGGAGGGCGAATAGCCGTTGTCAATCACCGTGTCCAGTTTTTCAAAGATGCCGACCACGGTGTAGGTCAACTCGCGGCAATCGGTCAGTTCCTCGTTTTCCTCATACTCCTTGTGTGCCGCAATCGGCTCGCCGTTCAGGGTTCGCTGTCCCACCGAAAGCGTAAGCGTATCCCCGACACGAACCCGCGCAACCTGTTCGACATAGCGGTCGGGCAGAATGATCTCCCGCTCGTTTTCGGGCATCCGCCCTGCGGTGAGGAGAACCGAAAGCAGATCGGTCACACCCTCCCTCAGCGCTTCAATTTGCAGATATTTCACAAAGCGGGATGTGTCCTCGGTCACCCGCGCATGACCGACCCGATAAAACGCGGCGGTCTTTTTCACGTCCTCCGCTTCGGCAAGCGCGGACACCCGGTCGGGTTCCACCTCGCGCCAGTAGCCGTGAAACGCGCCCACGCGCTCGGTCTCGCCGCGCACCAGATACTGCATACCGCTGTTTGCACCCTCGATGACTGCTGTCAGCAGCGCCATGGACAGCAGAATGCCGATAATCGTCACCAGCGTGCGGACGCGATTCTTTTTCAGGGACGCGAGGGTAAAACGGTGAAAGATATTCATTTTGCCGCCCCCCGGAGTTTCTCGTCGCGCACGATTTTGCCGTCCTCGATGGCAATCACGCGGTCTGCCTGCAGGGCGATGTTCTCGTCATGCGTGATGATGATCAGCGTCTGCCCGTATTTGCGGTTCGACTGTTTGAGCAGTTCGACAATTTCCTGGCTGTTGCGGGAGTCAAGGTTGCCGGTCGGCTCGTCTGCCAGCACGACAGCCGGCGCGTTCATCAGCGCCCGCCCGATGGACACCCGCTGCTGCTGACCGCCGGACAGCTGGTTTGGCAGATTCTTGCGCCGCGCGGTCAGCCCCAGGGTGGCAAGCAGTTCCTCCAGGCGCTCGTTGTTGACCCGCCGCCCGTCCATCAGGACCGGCAGGGTCATATTCTCCACGACATCCAGCACCGGAATGAGGTTATAGAACTGGTAAATCAGCCCCACCTGGCGCCGCCGGAAGACTGCCAGCGCCTCCTCGTCCTGCGCGTAAACGTCCTGCCCGTTCATGTAGACCTTGCCGCCCGTCGGGCGGTCTACGCCTCCCAGGATGTGCAAAAGCGTCGATTTGCCGGACCCTGACGGTCCGATAATGGCGAGAAATTCCCCTTTCTCGACCGTAAACGACACGTCGTCTACCGCCCGGACCGCGTTCTCGCCCTCCCCGTAGACCTTTGACAGATGCTCGATTTTCAGTATTTCCATTGCTGTGCTCCTTTCCGTTGCTGCCCCCATTTTACCACCCTAAAATGACTCCTCGGTGACCGTTTTTCCCTATTTTCTGTCACCGTTCTGTCACGAAGTGGGGTGGAAAGACCTTGGGACGCTGTCCCAAACCCTGCTTAGGAACTTCTTGAAAGAAGTTCCTAAGGACCTCAAGAACTTTCCCTCAGGATGGATACCGCAAAATAGACTCAAAAAATTTCGGATCTGCTTGCGGTATCCATCCTGAGGGAAAGTCTTTGAAAATTCTTAAGAAACTTTTCTCAAAAAGTTTCTTAAGCGGGGCTTGGGGCAGAGCCCCAAGGTCTTCCCTCTCACACCACCCCGCGATAGAAGCGGACCGTAAAGACGGCGCCGCCGGAGGGGGCGTTGGAGGCAGAGACCGTGCCGTTTTGGGCAACGATTACCGTGCGCGCAAGGGAGAGGCCGATGCCGACACTCTCGGGGCTTGCATTGGAACCGCGGTAGAAGCGGTCGAACAGATGCGGGATTTCATCGGACCGAAAACCGGAGCCGCTGTCACGAATCACAAACTCGCAAAAGAGAGCCGTCTCGCGCACCGTTACCGTAATCCTGCCGCCGGACGGCGTGTGCTCGGAACAGTTCTTAAGCAGATTTCCAAGCGCCTCCGCACTCCAGGCAAGATCGCCCTGGAAAGTCTCGTCAGAAACGGTAAGCTCTAAGACCTGCCCGCGTAACTCCATCGCCACTTCCAAGGGAGAGAGCGCCGTGCGAAGCAATTCGGCAGCCGAAACCGTGTCGCGCCGGAAAACGACAGTCCCCGCGTCAATTTTCGAGAGTTTCAAAAGCGTCTCCACCAGCCAGTCAATGCGGGAAAGCCGCTGCTTCAGCTCAAACATCAAACGCATCCGCTCTGCCTGCGTCAGATCGCTCTTGGAGAGCATCGAAACGGTCAGATTCATCGAGGTCAGCGGCGTGCGGAGCTGATGGGAGATGTCTGCCAGCGCGTCGCTCATGCGGAGCCGGTCGCGCGTCAGATAGTCTGCCTGCTCGCGCAAACGCACCGTCATCTTGCGGACCTCGCTGGACAGGAGCGACAGCTCCCCCTCCGCGCAGCCCGAAACGCTCACTTCGTCCGCGCCGTGCAGAATGCGGTCAATCGATTCGGAAAGGGATGCAATCTCCCGATAGCGCCGGGCGGTAACCGCCCAAAATACCGCCAGAAGCAGCGCAAAACCGAGAAAGGTCACCAGCGCAGCCACCGGGGAAAAGGCAAACATGGCGCAGGAAAACGAAACGGTCAGAACGGCAGAAAGAATTGCCGCCCGCCGCAGCTCCGGATTTCGCAGCAGCCGCATGTCAGTCCACCCGATAACCCAGACCGCGCACCGTGCGAATGACCGTTGGGTTTGCCGGGTCATCCTCCACCTTCTCGCGAATGCGCTTGATGTAGACCGTCAGCGTGTTGTCGTTGACGAAATCGCCCGCCACATCCCAAATGTCCTCCAGCAGCTTTTCGCGCGTCATCAGCCGCCCGCGATTGGAAACCAGCAGCAAAAGCAGCCGGTATTCCAGAGCCGAAAGCGGCAACTCCACGCCGTTTTTTGCCACCGTTCCACGATCTGCGTCAATCGTCAGACCGCCAACCTCCAGCAGGTTCCGGCTGCCGCACCGCCGCAGAATGTTCTTGATGCGGGAAATCAGCTCGCGCGGCTTGAAGGGCTTCGGAATGTAGTCATCCGCTCCCAAATCAAACCCGGTCACGATGCTGCCCTCGTCCCCGGACGCCGTCAGAAAAATCACCGGCGGGGCGTTCTTCCGCTTCTTCAGTTCGTTGCAGACCGCGTAGCCGTTGCCGTCCCGCAGGGAAATATCCAAAAGCGCCAGGTCAAAGCGCTCCCGCGCCGCGCATGCCAGCGCCTCGCTCTGCCCGCCCGCGCAGGTCACC
>USMO01000062.1 GCA_900555785.1 uncultured Eubacteriales bacterium
CATTCTGCTGCTGGACGAGCCGACCAACCACCTTGACATTGCAACGCTGACCTGGCTGGAAGGCTTTCTTGCAAACTACAGAAAGTGCTTTATGGTCATCTCGCACGATCGCTATTTTCTCGACCGCGTGACCAACAAAACGCTTTCCATCGAGCATCACCACGCCACACTCTACCAGGGCGGATACACCAAAAGCATGGCGCAGCGCCAGACCGACCGCGAGATTGCCGAGCGCCATTGGCGCAACCAGCAGCGGGAGATTGCGCGGCAGGAGGCATATATCGCCCAGCAGCGTGCCTGGAACCGTGAGCGCAACATCATTGCCGCTGAAAGCCGGCAGAAAATGCTGGACAGGATGGAGCGGCTGGAGCGCCCGACCGCTGACCCGCGCGCAATCCGGATGTCCTTCTCCGAAGCGATTGCGTCGGGCAACGATGTGCTGGACGTTCGCCACCTGACGATGGGATTCCCGGGCAGGACGCTGTTCCGCGACATCTCCTTTCTGATCAAGCGGCAAGAGCGCGCGCTGATTATCGGTCCGAACGGCTGCGGCAAATCAACGCTGATCAAGCTGATTCTGGGGCAGCTGCAGCCGCTGTCCGGTGTCATTGAGGAAGGCTACCATGTGGAAATCGGCTACTACGACCAGGAAAACCAGCATCTGACGCCCGAAAACACCGTGCTGGACGAGCTGTGGAACGCTTACTCCACGCGGACGGAGACGCAGATTCGTCAGGTATTGGCGCTCTTCCGCTTCACCGGCGAGGACGTGTTCAAGGAAGTTGCGGTGCTCTCCGGCGGCGAGCGCGCGCGACTGACGCTGGCAAAGCTGATGCTTTCGAAGATGAATCTTTTGGTGCTGGACGAGCCGACCAACCATCTTGACATGGATTCCCGCGAAGCGCTGGAGGCGGCGCTGGAGCAGTTTGAGGGGACGATTGTGATGGTGTCGCACGACCGGTATCTGATTGACAAGCTCGCCACCCGCATTCTGGAGGTGCGCCCCGGCGACTGTTTCCCGGGAGATTTGCTGGATTATCATGTGGACCATCCGGGGCACGGGTACACGGAGTTTACCGACTACAAGAACGCACGCATTGCGGAGCGGCAGGCGGCGGTCACCGGCGCGGCTACGGTTGCCGAGGTCACCACGCAGAAGGAGCAATACCTGAAAAACAAGCAGGCTGCGGCAGAAGAGCGAAAGAAAAAAGCCCGTCTGGAGCGTTTGGCCAAAGAAAGCCACACGCTGGAGGCAGAGCTGGACGCGCTGGAGCAGGAACTGTACGGTCCGGCAGCCTCCAACTACGTGCGCGCCGCCGAGATCGACCGCCGCAAACAGGAGATCGAAGACCGTCTATTGGAAATTTATGAAGAACTGGAAGGGTAAGACCTTGGGGCGCTGCCCCAAGCCCCGCTTAAGAAACTTCTTGGAAGAAGTTTCTTAAGAATCTTCAAGAACTTTCACAGAGAGGTGCCGTAAGCGGACAGTGTTGACCTGATTCTGGCGGCGCTGCGGGGACCGCGCCAACCGGGTGCTCCTTCACGGGGAGCTGACGGCTCAGTCAGCCCTTCGGTTCAATGTTATGCGATGAAAAGAAACGATCAACAGCAGCCATGTCGGTTTTCTCCTTTTCGGTGCCTCCATTCTACACGAAAAGCCCTCCCGAATCCATTGCGGAATCCGGGAGGGAGTTTGCATTTTACGACAGAATTGCGGGGATGCGTTCGGCTGCCTCGACGGGAGAGCGGAAGAGATACGCGGCGCCCGCCCCGGTCAGTTCGGTCTCTGTGCCGAAGCCCCAAAGGACGCCTGCACAGTCGATTCCGCAGCGCCGGGCACCCAGCACGTCGTCCCGCCGATCCCCGATCATCAGAATCCGGCGCATGTCGTGCAGCCCCAGCTGCTCGGTTGCCCAGGCGATGACCTCGTGCTTCTCGCCGCGCGTTCCGTCCAATTCGGGACCCGAAATCAACCGGAACCTGCCGGCAATGCCGAAATGCTCCAGCACGCGCCGCGCCATCACCGTTGGCTTGCAGGTGGCAAGCACCAGCCCGTAACCCGCCCGAGAAAGGCGGTCGAGCAGCTCGGGAATCCCGTCATACAGCCGGCATTCAAAGATTCCGCGCGCGTTATAGTATTCGCGGTAGGTATCCACGGCGCGCTGCGCAGCCTCCGGCGACAGACCGTAATCCGCAGCAAAGGTTCGGCTCAGCGGCGGACCGATGAAATGCCGCAGCTGTCCGCGCTCCTGCGGAGGCAGCCCCAGACGGTCGATGGCGTAGCAAACCGCGTTAAGAATCCCCTCCTCGGAGTTGCAAAGCGTTCCGTCCAGGTCAAAAAAAAGATTCGGTTCCATTCAGTATCCTTTCCGAAAGAAAAAATATCGGTTTCCGCCAGGCTTTTTTTTGCCGACCCTCTTGCATCTGACGGTCCGAATGTGATATAATAATAGATGTTGCAGACGGTTTCCCCAGAGAGGTCCGTCCCTGCTATCATTATACACCCTACGCGCACAAAAATCAAGTGCGTTTTTGCAGAAAGGATCTTCCTATGGATATGAATTTCACCATTCCGGTCAACGAGGCGTTTGAAGCCTCGGCTGCCGATCCTGCCTGCGGATGCCCCTTCTGCGCGCTTGCCCGCAAGCTGGAAGCGGACGAGCTGGATCTGATTCTCGGCGCCTCGATGATGGAGCCGGACATCCGCATTCAGACCAACCGCCAGGGCTTCTGCCGCACGCATTATGACCTGATGTTCGTGCGCAAGAACCGGCTTGGCATGGCGCTGACGCTGGAAAGCCACCTGGCAGAGCTGGAAAAAGGCTTGCGCGACGGCGGCATCGGCGGCGGTCAGGGCAGCAAACCGATGAAGCGCATCGGCGAGCTGGAGGAAAGCTGCTACATCTGCCGGCGGGTGCAGACCAACTTTGAAAAAATGGTGGACACCGCCGTCTGGCTCTGGCAGACCGACGGGGATTTCCCCGCCAAGCTGCGGGCGCAGCCCTACTTTTGCCTGCCACACTACCGCCAGCTGCTTGCCGTCGGTCAGAAGCGGCTGGGCAAGAAAAAGAACCCGGAGTTTGCCGCCGCCTGCGGAAAGGTGGTTGACACCTACCTGGCGGCGCTGCAGGGGGATGTCAGCTGGTTCTGCAAAAAATTTGACTATCGGTTTCAGGACGAGCCCTGGGGCAACTCCAAGGATGCGGTCGAGCGTGCCATCCGGTTTCTGCGCTCGGACCTTCACAACAAATAAAGGACAGAGACACAATGGGAAAGTATCAGATTGATCTGTTGCAGCTGCATAAATATTTCATCCGCAACCACCTGCACGAGGGAGACACGGCTGTGGATTACACGATGGGAAACGGGCACGACACCGAGTTCCTCTCCAAAGCCGTGGGACCGACCGGGCATGTCTATGCCTTTGACATCCAGGCGCAGGCGCTCGAATCGACCGCGCGGCATCTGAAGGAGGCGGGCTGCCCCGAGAACTACACTCTCATTCAGGATTCGCATCAATTCGTCAAAAATTACGTTCACACCCCGGTCAAGGCGGGCATGTTTAATCTTGGCTGGCTGCCGGGCGGAGACAAATCCATCACCACGCTGCGCGAGAGCACCATGCCGGCAATCGAGGCGGCAATTGAACTGATGGACCAGGATGCCATTCTCAATGTGGCGGTCTATCCCGGGCATGCGGAGGGCGATGCCGAAGGCAAAATGCTGGAGGAATACTTCGCAACGCTCAGCCGCCACCGGGTCTGCTGCACCAAGGTGGCAATCCTCAATTCCCCAACCTCGCCGTACTTTTTCGTTCTGGAAACCAAATCGTAGAAGGAAGGGAACATGAACAGACACGGAATCAAGCGCAGGCTTGCGGGGCTTTCGCTGGGGCTTTTGCTCCTGCTCCCCTCCTGCATTCAACGGGACAGCGGAAAGGAGACCTACCTGTATCCGTCCGTTTCCTACACCTACCAGACCTCTGTCAACGAGGCGTTTCTGACCACGGGGCTTGACCCGACCTATCTGTATCTGGCAAACAAGCAGCACCCCGTTGCCGAAAGCTACGACCCCGGCACGCTGGTCACGCTCTCAACCGATTACGCCCTGCGCGCAATTCAGGTCGAGGAACGGACGGCGCAGGCGCTGATGGCAATGATGGAGGAAATGTGGGCTGACGGCGTGCGGGACGCGAAGGTCACCAGCGGATACCGGACCTACAGCTATCAAAACTCGCTCTATCAGAAGTATGTTCAGGACGAGATGGCAAAGGGCTACAGCCGCGAAGAAGCCGAGCAGCGCGCGGCAACCTATTCTGCGCCTCCCGGCTACAGCGAGCATCAGACCGGCTTTGTGGTGGATTTCCTTGGCTCCGGTGCCTCCGACCTGGACGAGAGCTTTGAGAACACCGCCGCCTTCGGCTGGCTGGCTGCCAACTGCTGGCGCTTCGGGTTCATTCTGCGTTACCCGAAATCCGCCGATAAAATCGCCATCACCGGCTACGATTACGAGCCGTGGCATTACCGCTTTGTCGGCCGCGAAGCCGCAACCGAAATCATGAAGCGCGGCATTACGCTGGAAGAATTTCTGGCGCTGGAATTTACAACCGTCAAATCTTAATCACATGCATTGATAAAGGAGAACACACCCATGTACCGTATTGGTATCGACCTGGGCGGCACCAACATTGCCGCCGGATTGGTCAACGAAAACTTTGAGATGATCACCAAAGGCTCTACCCCCACGCTGGTCGGCAGACCGAACAGCGAGATTGTGCAGGATATTGCTTCCCTGGCGAAGGACCTGTGCCGCAATGCGGGTATCACCACGGCAGACGTTGCGTCGCTCGGCATTGCCTCCCCCGGCATTGTGGACAGCATGACCGGCTGCGTCATCTATGCAAACAATCTCTCTTTCCGCAATTTCCCGATTCTGCCGGAGCTGCGCAAGCTGCTGCCGGACATCCGGGAATTTCACATTGAAAACGATGCCAATGCGGCTGCATGGGGCGAAGCGATTGCCGGCGCAGCAAAGGGCAGCAGTTCCTCGGTCATGATTACGCTGGGGACCGGTGTCGGCGGCGGCATCGTTGAGGGAGGCAAGGTCTACAAGGGCTTCAACAACGCCGGCGGCGAGCTGGGGCATTTCGTCATTCATGTGGACGGTCGCCCCTGCACCTGCGGACGGCGCGGCTGCTGGGAGGCTTACTCCTCGGCAACGGGTCTGATCAACATGACAAAGGAAAAGCTTGCGGAATGCGAAAAGACCGGGCGCAAGACGGCAATGACCGACATCGTTGCCGAAAAGGGCAAGGTCAACGGTCGCACGGCGTTTGACGGCAAACGGATGGGCGACGCGGCAGCCTCCGAGGTCGTGGACGAGTACATCAAGTACCTCGCCAGCGGCATTACAAGCATGATTAACATTTTCCAGCCCGAGGTCCTTTCCATCGGTGGAGGGATCTCCAACGAGGGGCAGTACCTTCTGGACCTGGTGGTTCCGCGTGTGCGCCGTGAACAGTACGGAACCAACCTGGTCCCGCTCACCGACATCCGCATCGCAAAGCTCCGCAACGACGCAGGGATTGTCGGCGCAGCAGTTCTCGGGCTGTAAGCGCTGTCCCCTGCCATGCTGATCTTTCTGACCGACCGAAAACACCCCGGTCTGGAATTGACGCGCAGGCTGACAGACGCAGGCTTGGCGGTCCTGACGGAGCGGACCACCGCCGCAGACTATCTTTGCAGAGAACGTGACATGGGTGCACTGCTGGTTGACGGAATCCCCGGCTTCCAGGCAGCGACCGAGCTTTGCCGCGGCATGCGCGCCGCCTATCCGGAACTGCCGATTGCGCTGATTCTGGATTCCGGCACGGTTGCCGATACCGTTGCCGACTGCGTGATTCGGGCGCAGTCGGTTTCCGAAATTGCCGCCGAGGTTGTGGCTTTCTGCCGCAATCACGGTTGGTCTCCCGAACTTTCTACCTATACGCTGTTCGTAACCGATGATCCGGGCAAAACCCGCCTGCTCGGCTACCGGATGGCGCTCTCGCCCCGCGAACATCAGGTCCTGCGGCTGATTTATCTGCGTGCGCCCGAAACGGTGCTGCGGAGTGAACTCCTGTCGGTCTGCTTTCCAGAAGGCTCGCAGCGAGCCGAAAACCTGACCGTTCACGTCAACCGCATCAACGCCAAAGCGCGCGAACTCTCCGGCTTGCCGCTGATTGAAAGCGTCTACGGAAAAGGCTCCCGCCTGCGTTCCGGGATTGTAAGGTCGTGAGGCGTTGCCTCACACTCCACTTAGGGAACTTTTTGAAAAAAGTTCCCTAAGAACCCTCAAAAACTTTCATAAAAAGGGGTGCAGCGCAGCCGAATGAGAATCACTCTCCGGCTGCGCTGCATCCCCCTTAGGGAAAGTTTTTGAAGATTCCAAAGAAACTTTTTTCAAAAAGTTTCTTTGGTGGAGTGTGAGGCAACGCCTCACGACCTTCCCCTCGGCAGCACGACCGTAAAGCGGCTGCCCTTGCCCTCCTCGCTTTCAACCTGAACCGTTCCGCCCACCAGCTGCAGGACCCGACCGACCAGCGCAAGCCCGATTCCGTAACCGGCGTGGGCGTGAGACGTGTCACCCTGATAGAACTTTTCGAAAATCCGAGTCCGAACAGCATCGCTCATGCCAATGCCGTTGTCCTCAACGGAAACGGTCACATCGTTCGAACCGACAGACATCGTGATCCTGATGCAACCGCCGCGCGGCGTAAACTTGATTGCGTTGCCAAGCAGATTTCGCCAAATCAGAGCCAGCATCTCCTCGTTGCCGTAATAGAGCAGCGGCTCCAACTCGGGGATGATCTCAAGCTCCTTGGCGGTCCAGTCCGATTCCTGCGTCAGAATGCACTGCCGAATCTGCTCATCCAGATAGAACTCGGTCTGCCCGGTCACAATCTGCTGGTTCTCCAGCTTCGACAGCGTCAGCACATTGGAGGACAGACGCGCCAGCCGGTCGGATTCCTCTTCAATGATGCGCGCGTATTCGGTCCGCTGCTCCTCGGTCAGCCCCTCCTGCCGCAGCTCGTGCGCAAAGCCGCGAATGGAGATGATCGGGGTCTTGAACTCGTGCGAGAAATTGTTGATGAAATCGTTGCGGAACAGCTCAATCCCGCGCAGCTCCTCCGCCATTTCGTTGAAGTTGTGAATCAGCTCCTGCAACTCCGGCACAATGTAGCAAAGGCTCTCCTTTTCCTCCTGCACGCGAATGTCAAAATGCCCCTCGCCAATCTCCTGGGTCGCGCGAATCAGGCGTTTCAGCGGCTGCAAATAGTATTTGCTCAGGAGTGCAAACAGCAACGTTGCAATCAGCGCGCAAGCCCCCATCAGCAGCAGCGCAATGAAGACCGGGCTGACCGCCAGACGCATGCCGATAGAGCTGTCCCCCAGAATCGCCAGCACCAGCCCGTAGACCGTCGCAACGACCGACACCGAAATGACCAGAACCGAAAAGACGAACCCGGTCAGCTTCCAGCGCAGGGTCTGCCTGCCCGAATAGCCACCGGGCGCCTTTTCCCGTTTCCGCGCGTTCTTCATTTGTTGATAACGGCTTTGTAGCCAAGCCCGCGAACCGTGCTGATCTGAAAATCGGGATTCGTGCGGAACCGCTCGCGGATCCGGCTGATATGTACATCCACGGTCCGCTCGTCGCTCTCGCTGTCCATGTCCCAAATTTCATCCATCAGCTGCCGCCGGGTAAAGATCTTGTTCGGATACGACAGCAGCTTGAACAGCAGCAAAAACTCCTTCTGCGGCAGCTCCTGCGTGCCGGAAAGATCGCTGACCGTCATCGCATCGTAATGCAGCGTGGTCTTTCCGACCGTCAGCTTCCGCTCCCCCGCAATCCGCGACCGCCGCAGGAGCGCCGCAATGCGCAGAATCATCTCCTCCTCGTCAACCGGCTTGACCATGTAATCATCCGCGCCGATGATGAAGCCGCGCTTTTTGTCCTCGGTCGTTTCCCGCGCCGTGACCATCAGAATCGGCAGCATGCAGCCCGCCATGCGCAGCGTGTTGGTAAATTCATAGCCGTCCATGCGCGGCATCATCACGTCCAGAATGATGAGGTCAATGTGCTTTTTGTCCAGCACCGCCAGCGCCTCCTGCCCGTCCCCCGCCAGGACCGGCTCGTAGCCGTAGCGCGTCAGCACTGCAGCCATCAGCTTTCTTGTATTGGTATCGTCTTCCACAACCAGAATCTGGAACATCCGATTTTCCCCTCTTTCCGGTGATGCTATCCTCTTGGATTCTATCACCTTCTGCCAGTTTAGCACACGATTGTGAACTGGAGTTCAACAAAAGGCACAAATCGGAGAATTTGGTAAAAAAATTCACAATCCGACGTGCTTCGCTGCCAGCATTCCCGCCA
>USMO01000063.1 GCA_900555785.1 uncultured Eubacteriales bacterium
CCGCTGTAGATGCTGTGCAGGAAGGTTGCGCCGTAGCAGTCGCCCGCGCCGACCGTGGAGACAACCGGGACCGCTTCGGGCTTGCCCGAACGGCTGAGCTGTCCGGCAGCGGCGTCGTAAACAGCCGAGCCGTCCTTGCCGAGCGTCAGAATGGCATAGCGGATATTGGGATAGTGCGCGCAGAGCAGCGCGGGAACGTCGGTCAGCTGCGCCGCCCGGGGCAGGAGGTCCAGCTCGTTGAGCGCGGCGACCTCACCGTCGCTGAGCTTGAGGTAGGTCGCGTGCGTCAGGCAGCGGGCAAGTGAATCGCGGTCGTAGCAGTTCTTACGCAGGTTGATGTCGCAGAAGATGTCGCGGAATCTGAAGGATTCCAGAACGGTCTCCAGCGTTTTGCGCGCAGCCGGGTCCCGCTGAATCAGTGTGTTGAAGTAGAAGACGTCGGCGTCGATGTCCCGGATGCGGCACAGGTCAGCCTCGGTCAGGGTCACGCGGTCATGTGCGGAGCCGGTTGCGATTTCATAGCAGGGGACCTTGTGCGCGTCCAGCGTGACGTTGCAGCGCCCGGTTGGAAAGGGGAGCTTTTGCATCAGGTCGTCCCGGATGCCGTACTGCTTCAGTGCCGCAAGGGTACGTGCACCGTAATCGTCCGAATCGGACACGGCGGAAATGAGGTAGGCGGTGTCGCCCAAGCGGGAGAGGTGCGCGCAGAAGTTCAGCGGCGCACCGCCCAGCAGGGCTTCATCGGGGTAGATGTCCCAGATGACTTCTCCGAATGCAATGGTTTTCAATGGGGACCTCCTTGCCGTCAGTCGCCGACACCGAAGTCGGTGTTCAGCTTGCCGACAGCGGCTTCAAAGGTTTCCCTGTACTTGTTGTAGTAGCTGCTGAAGTTGTGGCTCTTGGCTTCGATCAGTGTCCGCATCATGCGGGAGACCAGCTCCAGGTTCTCGCAGTAGACCCAGCCGGTGTCCAGGAGGAAGTTCTTGCGGATCAGGTCGATCATATAGGAGCTGTCCGGGTCGGGCGCGTACTGCACGCGGAGCGCGATATCGTAATACTGCTTGATGACAGTGTCGCGGCTGGCAGCGGAGAGTGCCTCCAGGACGGCGCCTGCTGCGGCAACATGCTCGCAGGTCCGGGGCAGCGCAAAGATGGTGATCTGGTCATGACCGAAGGAATAGTATTCCGACTGGTTGGAATCGTACTTCGGGTAGGGGATGATGCCGTAGCTGTTCGTCATGTCGCGCAGTTCCTTCGACTCAACGTTGTAGAGCCAGCTCTGCGAGAAATACAGGCGGTTTTCGGCAAAGACCGATGCAATGCCATCCGGATCCTGCTTGTTGAGGACACCGGGGGTCCTCCAGAACAGGGTGTAGAGCTTGTCGGCAGCGTCGCCGTACTTGGTGGAGTCAACGCTCAGCTGCGCCTTCTTATCCTCGCCGATGGTTACGCACATCAGGTCGAATGCCGAGGTGTAGGCATCCACGCCCAGGTAGTTGTTCACGCCAAGCCCGTAGGTGTCGCCCGCGGTTGCATCGCCGCTGTTGTCGGTGTCAATCCAGAGGTCGCGGACGATGGAATACATCTTGTCAAAGGTCCAGTCGCCGTCATAGACCAGCTGGAACGGGTTTTCGATGCCCTGATCCGCAACCAGCTTCTTGTTGAAGAAGGTGACGAACAGGAACCGGGTTGCCGAAATTGCCGCGTCACCGGTAATCATATAAAGCTTGTTGCCGACCTGCGACTTCTCGGTGAAATACTGTGACCAGTAGGGGCGGTCGGGGTCAACGTTGGGCGTGTCGTAGAGGTCGCGGAACAGCCCGTTGACCGCAAGGTGGCTGGAGCCGTAGTAGCTGGAGGCATAGAGATCGTAGGTCGAATCGTTGCTGTTGATCAGCGTCTGAATCATGGTTCTGCCGCCGTGCTCGTCGTCCGCTTCGACCTTGTGGTTCATCAGCTGGACCCCAAGGGTCGCCTCCACCCACAGCTGACGGCTGTAGATCGAGTGCAGCACCGCGTCGGAGGAATCGTCGCAGGTGATCTCATCGGCGTGGCGGGTGTGACCGCGGCTCATCAGATGAATTGTGTCTACGCCGCCGAGGTCCAGACCCACAAAGCGGGAGAGGTCGTAGGAGTTGTCATCCTCGGTTCCGGAGTTGTCGGTAGAGGGCGTTGTGGTGCTGTCGGTGCCGGTCTGCGGTTGCTTTTTTCCTCCGCAGGAGGCGAGAGCCAGCGCGGATGCAAGGGTCAGAAGTGCCAGAAACAGGGAAATGATGCGTTTCATGATGGTTCTTCCTTTCTTTTTAATAATGTACGGTTGGAAGCAGGCGGGAGACCGTGAGGGACTCCAGCGTGACGGGGGACTGAGAGGAGAGAATCAGCTGGTTGGTGTTGTAATCGCAGAGCATCGAGGCGGTCATGATTGCCTGACCTTCGCCCGAGAAGAGTTCCACACTGCAGCTGTCCGCTACCAGCGTCAGCCGGCGGTCGGTGCCGCCCATCGAAAGCGGGAAACTGCTGCCGCCAACGGTGACCATGTTCTTCTCGCCCTCCACCTGCACGGGCTGACCGAACAGCCGCAGGGTGAAGTTGGAGGCTGCGGAGCCAAGTTCCAGCGTGACGCGGTAAGCAGCGGGAAGGAGCGGCAGGACCAGCGGCTTCTGCGCGCTGCATTCCACGTTCCGCAGCGTTTCGGTCTCGGCAGCCAGGCTGTTCACCTCGGCAACCGGCATGGCGCAGAGGTCAATTTCCTTGCCGCGCGACCGCAGCGTCAGCTCCAACGGCAGGCTCATCTGTCCCTGGAAGGGCGCACGGGGGAAGACCAGGTTGCGGTTCCAGGCAATGCAGATGCGTCTGCCGTCCGCAACATCCGAGAAGGTCTGCGCCGCGTAGTGGTTGTTGCCGTAGCAGAGGCGGCGGGGCGCCTGCACCTGCTCGAACCTGCCGCCCCGGCACTCGCAGACGATGTAGACATGCGATGCGCCGCTGATGACCCACCGGCGCTTCTTCGGGTCGCCGTCCACATTGAGCGGGAAGAGATCGGGGCACTCCGCGTCACCCTCAATGGCAATCTTCTGCACCAGATCCCAATGCAGCAGATCGTCCGAAGAGAAGATGGCAAAGTTTGCGTCCGTCAGGTAAAGCCCCATGACAAAGCGCCCCATCTCCTCGCACCAGATGACCTTCGGGTCGCGGTTGTCCGCAACGATGTGCGGAATCAGCGGATTGTGCGCGTATTTATGGAAGGTCACGCCGCCGTCGGTCGAATAGGCGAGGCACTGGGTAAACTCTTCTTTTTCCGAGCGCAGGTTGGTGTGACCGGCGCAGGTGTAGAAGAAGAGAATCACGTCCTCATCGCCGTCCTTCAGCCCGGTGCGGTTCTCCCGGTCGACAATCGCGCTGCCCGAGAACATGGTTCCGCATTCGTCGGGATAGAGCGCGATGGGCAGTTCCTCCCAATGCAGCAGGTCGCGGCTGACGGCGTGTCCCCAGTGCATGTTGCCCCAAACGGTGTCGTAGGGATTGTATTGGTAGAACATGTGATAGGTCTTCTCGCCGGTGACCGGAGACGTGTACTCCACCAGCCCGTTCGGGTCGTTGATCCAGCCGTGCTCGGGCGTGAAGTGGACATAGGGGCGATAGTTGAGATTCTGGTTGTTCTGGCGCAGCGGGCGGCTGTACTGCCGGTCCTGCACCTCAACGTCGGGGTCGCATCCGAATTCCAGCGTCTGCCCCAGATACGGGCGCAGATCGTAATAGACCCAGTCGCAGGGGTTGATATAGTCGAGGCGAAGGTCGAAGTCGTCAACCAGCGCGCCGTCCTTGCGAACCGTAATCTTGCGGGTGCCGACATGCTTGCCGATAGGCAGCATCAGATAGTTGCTGTAGATAAACATTGTGCATGTTTTCAAATTTGCATCACTTCCTTTACAAAAAACGAATGATAATCCTGTACATTCATGATACCATTATAACGGATGACAGCTTTTTTCTCAATAGAAAAAAACGCAAGAAGTGGAGAATTTGTATTATGATCACAATCCCGAGCGGCGCGAACTACGACAAAATCGGCAGGGCGGGAATGCTCAATGTCCGCCATATCTCCTATACCAGCGTGCAGGGCGGCTGGGGGCATCGCGACCGGTTTCTGACCGAAAAAGAACTGATTTTTGTCACCGGCGGCAGCGTTCACCTGCTGGTCAACGGCGAGCGTTTTGACGTTGGCGAGAACGAATATCTGCTGCTGCCCGAATACTGCGCCATCTCTGCGCCGCGCCGGTCCCGTTCGCCCTGCTCCTTCTATTCGGTCGCTTTTGACGGCTCAATGGGAATCCTGGAGGACCGCATGAAGGTCAAATTCCGGCTGACCGGCAACATCCTGTTTGCCTATGAACTGCTCAAACGGATGCTGGATCTATACGATATTAACAAATCGGAGCATGCCGAATGCGATGCGCTTTTTCTAAGTTTCCTATATGAAATCGCGTCCGCGCGCGAGCAACCCGGGGAAGAGGGCTTTGACACGCAGCGCGTGCTGGACTACATTCACGACCACCTGAACCTGCCGCTGGAGATTGACGACCTCTGCCGCGAGTTCCATTACAGCCGCGATTTCCTCTCCAAGGTTTTCCGCAGCCGTTATGACATTTCCATCAAGCGCTATATCAATCAGGTCAAGGTCAACGCAGCCCGGCAGCTGCTGACCACCTCGCGCATGAGCGTTGAGCAGGTGGGCAACGCGATCGGCTTTGACGATGTGCAGCTCTTTTATAAGTTTTTCCGCTACCACACCGGCATGACGCCCAGCGCTTTCCGCAAGCAGAACAGCTGAGCGAAAACGGAAAAAACGGAGCCGGCAGAAAGCAGCTCCGCGCAACCGATTTTCCGGATACAGGGTGGAACCGAATTGATTTTTTCCACTTTTCGCGATTTTGTCTGTTGTCTTTTCTCCCCTATTGTGCTATCATGAAAACAGGATCAACCGTTATTTTGCCCGAAAATACAACGAACAAAAAAGGAGAAATCTCACATGAAGAAAACAATGCTTTCGATCCTCGCCGGTGTGCTGACGCTGAGCATGGCGCTTGTCTCCTGCGGCGGGAAGAACGACACTCCCAAAGACAGCGGCACGAACAACGCTACGGTTACCACGGCGCCCGTTACCTCTGAGACTCCCAGCGATACCAAGCCGGACGGCGCCGCCACAACGGTCAAGCCGGACGAGCCAACGAAGCCGGAGGTCAAGGTTGGCGACTCCTTCTATTATAATATGGCGTACTATCTGGATGCATCGGTTCCTTCCAATGCAACCGAGAACGACAAGCGCAAGTTCCTGCAGAACATTTCGCAGGGCTATGCACGGCTGGATGACGAGATTCTGGTCAACGATGAGGACATCTACCAGCTGTTCTGGCAGACCAGCGACATCGGCGATACCCTGCGCATTCCGTTCCGTGTTTCGGCGACCGGCACTTACACTGTGAAGTTCTCGCTGCACATGGGCGGCGACTTCGGCACCTTCCAGATTTACTTTGACGACGATCTGATCTCCGGCAACCGCGGCGTGGACCTTTACCGCTCTGCGGACGGCGGCCTTTACGACTTCGACCTTGGCAAGGCAGTTCTGACCGAGGGCGACCATGAACTGATCTTCCGTCTCAAGGGTCAGAACGCCATGTCTGCCGGCCGCGTTTGCGGCATCAGCTCGATGACGCTGACGGTGGATTCCTTCGAGACCACTCCGATTGAGCGCCCGGACGAGCCGGATACCCCCGAGGAGACTTCGACCACAATCAAGGCTGCGTTCCTGCTGGATACCGCCAAGACGGATAACGCCGGCGCGGACCTCTTCGTGCAGAACCTGAGCCAGGGATTTGCCCGGGTGGATGCCGTGAAGGATCTGAACGATTCCGACAGCTACCAGCTGTTCTGGGCAAACATCAGCGTCGGTGACACGCTGAAACTGAAGCTGAACGTGGAGAAGGCGGGCGTTTACGACCTGTCGATGCTCTCCAATCGTGGCGGCGACTACGGCAAGTTCTCGCTGACGGTGAACGGCAAGCTCCTGACCGAGGATTACAACCTGTCCGATGCGAACGGCGGCGGAATGCTGACGACGCAGCTGAAGAATGTGGTGCTGACGGCTGGCAAAAACGAGCTGGTCTTCAAGTGCCTGGACACCAACCGTGCAAACGAGACGAAGTGCGTGTTTGCAATCTCCACCTTCGTGCTGGAGGAGTCGGAGCTGACCACGGTCAAGCCGGCGCTCTGGCTGGATGCGGCAAAAGCCGCGAACGAGGGCAAGGAACTGTTCGTGCAGGATATGTCCGACAGCTGGAAGCGGCTGGACGCGGTTGCCGACATGAACCAGGAGCACAGCCTGCAGCTGTTCTGGGGCGCAATCAGCGTTGGCGATGAGCTGCACCTGACCATGACCGTCGAGGAAGCGGGCGAGTATTATCTCGGTTTCCTCTCCAACCGCGGCGGCGACTACGGAACCTTTGAAATTACCATCAACGGTGTGAAGGTGACCGACAGCTACAACCTCAGCGATGCAAACGGCGGCGGCCAGCTGCTGACGGCGTTTGAGGGTGTGCGTCTGTCTGCCGGCGCAAACGAAATCGTCATCAAGTGCGTCAGCACCAACCGCGACAACGAGCCGAAGTGCGTGTTTGGCATCACTTCCATCTCGCTGGCCTGCACCAAGAAAGCATAACCCGAACCCCTTACGGGTCTGATACCGATTATGAAAAAACACCTCACCATCCGGCGTGCGGTGCGCGTGCTGGGCGCTGTCCTGCTGCTTGCCATTCTGGGCAGCACCCTGTGCGTTTCTGCCGTCGCGGATTCCAAAGCAAACATGAAAAAGATCACATCTCTATTTCCGCGCCTGCCCGAGGCGTGGGTCGGTGACGTGATGCCGATGACCGAAGGAAACAGTCTGCGGCTTTACTATCTCTATGACCGCGACAACAACACCTGGCCGATGCACCCGTTCTACAGCTTTACCACCGAGAACTTTTACGAGTTCTGGGGCACGCAGTACGGCGTTGCCGGCTCCACCAACCGCGCCGACCAGGACCACCTGGGGCTTGGAACCGGTTCGGTGATTCTGGGGCGTGACGGCCTGTACCATGCCTTCTACACCGGCGTCAATACGCTGCTGACCGGCAAAACGACCGCCATCATGCACGCCACCAGCCCGGACCAGATTACCTGGACCAAGATTCCGGAGGACACAATCTACCCGCCTGCGGGCTACAACACGGAGGATTACCGCGATTCCGAGGTCATGTGGGTTGAGGAAGAGGGCAAGTATTGGATGACCGTTTCGGGCCGCTGCAACACCAACGGCAGCGAAAACGGCGTGGTCCTGCTGTACACCTCGGACGACCTGTCCCATTGGACCTTTGAGGGCAACCTTTTTACGCCGAACCACTACTACATGCTGGAGTGCTCGGACATTGTGAAGATCGGGAATCTGTACTATCTGTTCTACAGCTGGAACTGCATCACCTACTACGCGGTCAGCGAATCGATTCGCGGTCCGTACCGTGACCCTGCCGACAATATTCTGTCTACCGACAGCTTCACGTTCTATGCGGCGAAGGTCGGCACGCTGGGCGACCGGCACTATCTTTGCGCCTGGCTTGGCAGAAAAGCCGGCTCGAAGGATTCCGCGATTTACGATTGGGGCGGCAACATGGTGATCTTTGAGCTGAACCAGAAGGCAGACGGCACGCTCGGTCTGGATGCGCCGTCGACCTATGCCGACTATTTCCGCAAAAACTACGCCTTCAAGACGGTTGCCTCGAGCGGCAACGTGGTGGAGGACGGCAATTCGCTGACGCTGAAAAAGGTGACCGGCAGCGAGAACGCCTACGTCAGCATGGGCGAGCTGCCGAAGACCATGATGCTGACCTGCAA
This sequence comes from uncultured Eubacteriales bacterium, assembly GCA_900555785.1. Taxonomy (GTDB): domain Bacteria; phylum Bacillota; class Clostridia; order Oscillospirales; family CAG-272; genus UMGS1865. Next base: position 7,927 of record USMO01000063.1, read on the forward strand.
GGTGCGGTTCAGTTCCGCAATGGCAAAGGGCGGCTTCAGCTTCGGGACCAACGGCGTGAACGACGATTCGCTGTATCTGATGCTGAATGCGTCGAACAGCCGGGTGCAGTATGACGCGAAGGGGCTGGGCGACAAGACCCAGACTGCCGATCGCGTTGGCTCGATGGTGACCTATCCGTTCGAGCCGAACAAGGATTACACGCTCAAGCTGGTGGTGGAGGACGAGATTGTTGCGCTCTACATCAACGGCGAGAAGACTGCAATCAACCGGATTTACAGTGCGGTTGGGATGGATTGGGGCTTCTTCGCTTCCGACCGTTCGGTGACCTTCTCGGACATTGAGATTAAGGTGACCGACAGCGTGAAGACCGAGCCCGGCACGCCCAGCAGCAACAAGCCCGTTACGCCGTCCAAGCCGGGGAATCCGGGCGGCGCGACCGATGTC
>USMO01000064.1 GCA_900555785.1 uncultured Eubacteriales bacterium
GCGGAAACATTGTTGCGGAACAGAGACGCGGAAAAGGTCATGGAGCCAACCGGCAGCGCGTCCAGCTCCCGGGCGGGAATCGTCGCCTCAAAACGCAGGTGCGTCGCCTGCCCGGGCGAGCCGATGTACAGGGCAGCACCGTCCTGCACCTCGAAGGTCAGGAAAACGGCGGTGTAGGTGACGTCATGCACCAGCGTCAGCTCGTAGCCGGAGGGGTAGAGCGTTCCGTCCGACCCGGCGTAACCGGCAAATGCCGCATCCGTGCAGACCGGAAAGGTGTAGCGGTCGCCCTCGTAGTGCTTCTTGACCTGCTCGGAGTTCCCGGCGCGCAGGGTCAGCGTGACCTCCGGCGGCGGGACGACCGTGACATTGATCGCCGCACAGAGCGTGTAGGCGGCAACCCGGTTCCGCGCGTAGGCGTGACGCACCCGAATCGTCAGAAGATGCTCGCCCCATGCCGGAAGGGATTCCGGTGGAACCTGGAGCGACAGACTGCCGGCATCCGGGAAGGGGCGCCATTCGCCGCCGTCCCAGGCGTATTCCAAACGGTCAATGCCGTAGTCGTGCGTCACGGTTCCGGTGACCGTCAGCGTGGCGTTGTGGTTGACCTGCGCAGTGCCGAACAGCGCATCGTCGGATGCTTTTCCCGCAAGCGGGGCGGTCAGGGTGACCTGACTGTGATAGCGCGTGTTCGCGGCAGCGTAGGTCGTGCAGGTCCCCTTGGCGGGGTCCCGGGAGACCGCTTTGGTCATGCCCGTATAGACCGGAATCCGGAAGGTACACACCTGGTCGGTCAGCCCGTTCTCGGCGAAAAAGCGGTAAAGCGTGCGCCCCTCGGACAGCGCGCCGCCGACATTCTGCATGTACTGGTGAAGCGAGCCGGTGGTGAGGACATCGAATTTCTGCAGGTAGAGCGTGGACTGCCCCTGCCCGATGTAGGAATCCTTCAGGAACTCCGCGCCGCCGCGCAGTGCCTTCCATTTGGTGTCCCAACCGTGGGACTTTGCGTAGGTCAGGGCGTTGCGGTAAATCTGGAAAACACCGTCGCCGCTCGCCTTGATATTAAACAGATTGTAGTAGCCGTCCAGCGCCAGCAGGTCCTCCTCGCTCGCATCTCCGGGAAGAGGCGGGTTGACCGGCTTTCCGGCAGTCGTGGTCTTGGTCTGGTTTTTGTAGTAGTCGGCAAGCAGACTGCCGCAGTTGCCGGAGAGCAGCGGGGAGGAGCCGTCGCCCTGCTCCTGCCGCAGCCGGACCGCGAGAAAGACCGGGTTGATGCCGTAGGTCTCCCCAAGTTCAATCAGGTATTCGGCATAGGTCTTGCCGTTTTCCAGCTGTTCGTTTTCCATAAAGGTCCCCGCGAGGACCGGGTCAAGGTCCCGGGGGCGCAGCTGCCGCGCGGTGTCCTGTTCGTAGAACTGAAACAGGTCTGCTTCGTTCAGAAAATTGCGGGGGTCCAGAAAATAGGCTACTGCCGCCTCCGATGCCTGGTAGTAGCCGGAGTCATAGACCGCATGGTTGGTCTTGTGGCGGTAAGCGGTGTAGGCTTCGCCGCCGCTGATCAGATTGGTGCGCGGATTTTTGGTCTCCAGCGCAAGGGTGTCGCCCCAGGTGCGGGTGACCTTGAGCGGTTCGAACTCCCAGGTCGGGTGCAGCAGGTGAATGCGCGTCAGGCTTTGGGCGTAGTCGGCGGGAAAGCCTTTCTCCATCAATGCTTCATAATATGTAAGTGCCGCGCCGGTGAAGGGCGGCTCGGACCCCGCGATATTGACGATCAGGGTCGCGGCTACCAGCGCCGCAAGCAGGACCGACAGCGCCACGGTCAGGATCCGGTTTCTTTTCTTCATGCAACATCCTCCGCTTTTTCTTACGGGTCTGCTATTATTATATCACATTTCCGCCAATTTGGGAAGGACCTGACAGAAATTTTTTCGCCGGTATTTTCCCGGAGACCGAAAGCGCTGCGGTTTGGTCCGCTTTCCGGTATCAGGATTAAGACTCATTCCGGATTGTGCCGCTTTTTCGCGGAATTTCCCGTTTTACAAAACTTTTACGCGCTTATTAGCTTTCCTTGGTAGTTGCAAGGGCGAAATTTTGCTATAATGGACGCGTACCAAGGAAAAAAGGAGTGAGGAGAAAATGAGAATGAGAACAAGAATCAAAACAAAATCGGTGGGGTTAAAGGCATTGGGATTGCTGCTGGCTGGGCTTATGGTGCTTGCGGCGGCATCCTGCGGGAAGAAGGAGAAGAACATCACGGTCGTTATCCGGGAGCAGGGCAGCGGCACGCGCGAAGCATTTGACACGGTGGTCACGGACGGCAAGCAGTATCTGGAGGAAAAGGTGGACGGCAAGAAGGTCTACCGGTCGTCGAAAAATGCGGTGACGCAGACCAAGACCGGCTTGGTGCTTTCGGCTGTGGCAGCGGACCCGAACGCCATCGGGTATATCTCCCTCGGATCGGTCAACGACACGGTGAACACCGTCCGGGTCGGCGGCGTGGCGGCGAGCGAGGAAACGGTCCTTGACGGCAGCTATGCCATCCAGCGCCCCTTTGTGGTGATGACGAAAAAAGGGCAGACGCTGACCGCCCGCACTGCGGATTTCCTGCGCTATCTCAAGAGCGCGGCGGCTGAGAGCGCGGCAAAGGACGCCGGCTGCATCTGGCTCTCCGACCCTGCCAAGCGCGCAAACGCCGGCGCCGCCCCGATTCCGGTGGAGACCTACGAAAAGCTGGCGTCGGTTCCGGCGGGCGAGAAGATTGTCATCCGTGGGTCGACTTCGATGGAAAAGGTCATCACCGGAGCGGCGAAAAATTACGCGGCGCTCTATGGCGTGAACGCGGAAGACCTGTTCGACATCGAGCTGGAGGGCTCGTCGGTCGGGCGCAAGGCAGCGGAGAGCGACACCGCCGGAAATGTCATCGGTCTGTCCTCGGCGGCGGTTGCGCAGGAGGACATCGACAGCTTCAACCTCTGCCTGGATGCGGTTGCGGTCATTGTCAACAAGTCGAACACGACCGTGACCGACCTCACGCTTGCCCAGCTGTATGCCATCTTTTCGGGCAGCGTAACGAAATTCAGCGCGCTGGGAGACTGATGCATGCGGGCTGAAAAGCGAAAGGAGGCTGTCTGGCAGGCGGTGTTTGCCGCTGCCGGGCTGATTTGCGTGGCGGCGGTTGCGGCAATCTTCGCGTTCCTGATTTTCCGCAGCATTCCGGCATTCCGGAAGATCGGCGTGGGAAATTTCCTGTTCGGCACCGAGTGGGCACCCGACCGGCTGGACCGCTATGCAGCGCCGCTCTCGGGAACTTACGGGATTCTCCCGATGATTGCCGGAACCTTTGCGGCAACGCTGGGCGCCCTGCTGGTTGGCGGTCTTAGCGGGTATTTCACGGCGGTCTTTCTCGTCTTCTGGTGCCCTGTCAGGCTGCGCGGGGCATTTTCGGCGGTGGTGGACCTGCTGGCGGGCATTCCGTCGGTCGTGTACGGCTTCTTCGGCATCGCGTTTCTGCTGCCGCTGCTATCGGAGATTGCACCGAACAACGGCAGCGGGCTTGCGGCGGTGTCGCTGATTCTCGGGATCATGATTCTGCCAACGGTTGTGTCGCTCTCGCGCGTTGCTCTGGAGGCGGTACCGAAACCGCTCTATGAGGGCTCGGTCGCGCTGGGCGCAACGCATACCGAAACGGTCTTTCGCGTCATCTCTCCCGCTGCCGGATCCGGCATCCGCGCGTCGCTGGTGCTCGGAATCGGGCGCGCGATGGGGGAGACGATGGCGGTTGTGATGGTTGCGGGCAATGCGGTGGCGTTCCCGTCGGGACTGTTCGCGTCCTTTCGGGTGCTGACGGCGAACATCGTCATGGAGATGGGCTACGCCGGAGAGGTGCAGGAGGGCGCGCTGATTGCAACCGGCGTTGTGCTGCTCGGGCTGATTCTGCTGGTCAATCTGGTGTTCGGTCTGCTTTCGGGAAGGCTGGTGCGCGGTGCGGTCGGCGGTAGAAAGCAGCACCGCCTGAAGCCATCCGGCGTTACGCTTCTGCCGCCACGGCTTTTGCGCGGGTTTGCGATTGCGGCAGGCGTGCTGACCGGCGGCGTGCTGGTGCTGATCATCGGTTTGTGCTGGCAAAGGGCGTGCCGGTTCTGGTGCGTGACCCGTCGATTCTCTGGGGCAGGTTTGCGTTCGGAAGCGACGACATCACGGTCCTGCCCGCGCTGGTCTCCACCCTGTGGGCGGTGGTTCTCAGCCTGGCGGTCGCGGTTCCGGTCGGCATCCTGACGGCAATCTGGCTGCAGGAATACGCCCCGCGCGGCGGGGTTGCGGTGCGTCTGATTCGCGGTGCGATCAATCTGCTTGCCGGGGTCCCGTCAATCGTTTACGGGCTGTTCGGAATGCTCGCATTCGTGCCGCTGTTCGGCGGCTCCGGCAGTATTCTTGCCGGATCGCTGACCGTTGCCATGATGCTCCTGCCGGTTGTGGTGCGTTCGACCGAGGAGAGCCTGCGGGCAGTGCCGGATGCGCTGCGCGAGGGCAGTCTTGCGTTGGGGGCGGGCAAGGTGCGGACGGTGTTTTGCGTGGTGCTCCCTTCGGCACTCCCGGGCATTCTTTCGGCGGTGATTCTGTCGATGGGGCGGGTGATCGGCGAATCGGCGCCCCTGCTTTACACGATGGGGTCGGTGATCAAAGCGGTACCGCGCAGCGTGTTCGACAGCGGCGCAACGCTTGCGGTGGCGCTCTGGCAGCTGTCCGGCGAAGGATGGTATCTGGACGAAGCCTACGCAACGGCGGTGGTTCTGGTGGTGTTGGTGCTGGTCCTGAATTTTGCAGCCCGGCGGTGCGCGAGCGGTTTGGGCAGAAAGATGAGAGGAATCTGAAATGATCGATGCAATACGCCCCGGCTGGGGCAGAGCGGTTCCGGCTGCCGAACAGCTGGAAGGACAGGAGATTTCGGTGCGCGGAGCAAGCCTTTGGTACGGCTCGTATCAGGCGCTCAAAAACATTCATATGGAGATTCCGGCACGCAGAATTACGGCGCTGATCGGACCCTCCGGCTGCGGAAAATCGACCTTCCTGCGCTGCCTGGACCGAATGAACGACCTGGTTCCCGGCTGCCGGGTGGAGGGGGAGTTTCGCTTGGGCGGCGCGGATATTTACGGGCGGGTGGACATCAGCGAGCTGCGGCGGCGGGTCGGGATGGTCTTTCAGAAACCGAACCCGTTTCCGATGAGCGTTTACGACAACATTGCCTACGGTCCGCGAACGGTGGGCATCCGCAAAAAGGGGGAACTGGACGAGATTGTGGAGCGGTCCCTGCGCGCGGCGGCAATGTGGGACGAACTGCGCGATCGGCTGGGGAAATCGGCGCTCGGTCTGTCAGGCGGGCAGCAACAGCGGCTTTGCATTGCGCGGGCGCTGGCGGTCAAGCCGCAGGTTTTGCTGATGGATGAACCGACGAGCGCGCTGGATCCGATTTCCACCGCCAAAATTGAGGAACTTTGCCGCAGCCTGCGCGAGACAACGACCGTTGTAATGGTGACGCACAACATGCAGCAGGCGGCGCGGCTGTCGGACGTGACCGGCTTCTTCCTGATGGGGGAACTGGTGGAGTGCGGCGCAACCGACCGCATCTTTCAAGCCCCGTCCGACCCCCGGACCGAACGCTACATCGGCGGTAAGTTCGGCTGAGCCGGGGATGCAACCGCAAGAAAGGTTCTATAATAAAAGTTGGAACCCCCGACTTTTATTATAGAACCAACTTTTATCATAGCACCAAAAAGCCCCCGAAAACCATGGCTTTCGGGGGGATTTCGAAAAAGAGATTATCTCTTCGAGAACTGTCCGCCCGTAAAGAAAACGCTCCGGTGGAGCGTTTTTAGGGCGAACGACAAAGCTACGCTTTGTCGACCGCTGTTCGAGACGGGATAAAAAACAACACCCATCGATAACCGATAGGTGTTGTAACTACCCCCAAAAGGGTGTTGTTTTTTATCTCTTCGAGAACTGCGGTGCCCGGCGAGCTGCCTTGAGACCGTACTTCTTTCTTTCCTTCATACGAGGGTCACGCGTCAGGAGACCTGCTGCCTTGAGTGCCGGCTTCAGTTCTGCGTCGGATGCGACCAATGCACGCGCCAGACCGTGGCGGATTGCGCCTGCCTGACCGGAAATTCCGCCGCCCTTAACGGTGGCGATGATGTCGAACTTGCCAGCGGTTCCGGTGACACCAAAGGGCTGATTGACAATCAGCTTCAGGGTCTCCAGACCAAAATAGTCATCAATGTCTCTGCCGTTGACGGTAATCGCACCCGAACCCGGGACGATGCGTACACGGGCGACCGATTTCTTTCTTCTGCCGGTGCCGTAGAAATAAGGCTTTGCGCTTGTATACATCAGTTTATGTCCTTCCTTTCCTCAATTAAAACTCGTAAGCTTCGGGCTTCTGAGCCTCGTGCTTGTGAGCTTCGCCGGCATAGACCTTCAGACGGGCATAAGCCTGTGCGCCGAGCGTGTTCTTCGGGAGCATACCCTTAATCGCCTGCTCCATAGCCAGCTCCGGCTTGGTTGCCATCAGGGTCTTGTACTGAACCTTCTTCAGACCGCCGATATAACCGGAGTGATGGATCAGGTACTTCTGCTCGAGCTTCTTACCGGTCAGAATCGCCTTATCAGCGTTGATGACGATAACGAAGTTGCCGCAATCGACATGAGGGGTAAATTCAGGAGCGTTCTTGCCGCGAAGCAGATCGGCAGCCGCAACCGCGGTCTTACCGAGAGGCTTGTTCGCCGCATCCAGAATGTACCACTTGCGAGCAACAGATTCTTTTTTCTGCATAAACGTGGACATTGTTGTGTTTCCTCCAAATAAATTGTACTACATTTATCACGCTCCGATATTATACCACATCCCGGACGGCTTGTCAAGGGGTTTTTCAAAAAAAAATCGATGATTTTAATTTAGCTACCTGCAATCTCTCGTTTTCTCTTGTTTTCTCTCGTTTTTGTGCCGTTTCCTCGCACGATAGATTCAAAATTTGAACGGTCTGCCAAAGCAAATTTTGAAAAAATACGTGAAAAGCATTGACATTTTCACGCATATCCTGTATAATAAAAACACCGCAAATCTCTTTGCGGTCTTGAAAACACCAGAACGGTGGCGGTTGCTTCCTCCCGAACCGGAGAAAGCGCTTTCTTTTTCTTCCTCCGGAACCTTTCGGAGGGAGGTGAAAGCATGGATTACATAACCTTTTGAACAGCTGATGCAGTTCTCCGGCGTTGTACTGTCGTTGATTACAACGATTGTTGTCATCCTGTCATATAAAAAGAAATAACCGCCCACATTTCCAATGCTTGGCGGTTATTTTAACCAATCGGAGGAAGTAACCGTCGCCGGTGTTTCCTCATATTTCTATTATGGCATAGTTCTCCCGTTTTGTCAACTTTTTTTGTGAACATATTTGGCAAGCGAAAAAATATGCTTGCAGCCCCTCTATCCGCAATTCCCCAAAAGCCGCGCGGCGAGTGTCTCTACAGCGCGGTTCTTCTTTTTATTTCGGCTTTCCTTTGAAGAACAGGCAAACGAGATAGCCGAAAATCAATGCCGCCGCAATGCCTCCGGCGGTTGCGGCAAGCCCGCCGGTCAGCGCGCCGAGCAGCCCCTGTTTGTCAACTGCCTCCCGCACGCCGGCTGAAATCGCGTAGCCGAAGCCTGTCAGCGGAACGGTTGCGCCGGCTCCTGCAAACTCCGCCAGCGGTTTGTAGATTCCAACGGCACCGAGAACGACCCCGACCACAACGTAAAGGACCAGAATCCGCGCCGGGGTCAGCTTGGTGCGGTCGATCAGAATCTGTGCAACGGTGCAGAGTGCGCCGCCGACCAGAAATGCCCACAGATAGGGCAGCAGCTTATCCATTGGTTTTTCCTCCGCAAAGTTCGATCAGATGCGCGATTGCCGGAATGTTTTCACCCTGCTTAATGCTGTCCGGGCTCATCATGGCGCCGGTTGCAAGGAAGAGGATCCGATGCAGCGCGCCGGATTGCAGCTGCGGCAGGAAATAGGCACCCAGAACGGTGCCTGCGCAACCGCAGCCGGAGCCGCCTGCGTGAACATCCTGCTTTTCGGTGTCGTACAGGAGCAATCCGCAGTCCGCGTGAACGCTCTCTATATCGATTCCGCAGTCCTTTTGCAGAAGCTCGCACAAAAGGCTTGACCCGACTTTGCCGAGGTCGCCCGTCAATATCATATCAAAGTCGGACGGCGAAGAAGAGGGATCTTTAAGAAAATCG
>USMO01000065.1 GCA_900555785.1 uncultured Eubacteriales bacterium
TCCGCCATAGGGCTGCGGCAGGTGTTGCCGGTGCAGACAAACAGCACCCGCAACGGGCGTTCGTTCTCCGCGCGCTTTTGTGCTGCCGGCGCGGGGGCTTGCTTTTCCAACAATACAGCTTCAGGCATGGTATGCCTCCTTTGATCAGAACAGGATCGGGTTCCGGCGCGGCTCAGCTGTCCGCTGCCGTGCCGGTTTCCTCGTCGCCGATGAAATAGCTTTCCAGCACATCGCCGACCGGGATATAGGTCTTGGAAACACGGTCGTAGAGAAAATTCTTTCCCTGCCCCTCAACGTCAACCGAGAATTTGCGGTACTCCAGCATGATGCCGAAGGCGGGGGCATCCTCGTTAATGAACAGCAGCTCCATGCGGTGGTACAGTTCGGCGGTTACCCGGTCAGCGGAGATGCGGTCTCCGCCCGCAGACGCGCGGCGGACCAGGTCGTCGACCTGCTCGCGGTTGGTCAGGGTTGCCATCAGCTGGCGTGTCACGCGGGTGTCGCTGTACTGATAGAGCACGATTTTGGTCGCGCCCAGATCTGCCAGCGTCGGCAGCTCGGTGCCCTCCGCGTAATAGAGCATCAGGTTTTCATCGGCAAGGTAGCGTGAGAGCGGCGCGCCCTCAATGGCGTAGAGCGGGACATTGCTGACGCCGGAGCGCCGGATGGTGACCGGGCTGCTGTCGGTCAGCGCCGACAGTGCGTAGTAGGTGACCGGCGCCTCCAGGAATGCGGTCTTGCCGTCCTCGCTGCGGTAAGCACCATCGCGCCAGGTCAGCACGGTTGTTTTCCTGCTGCAGGAGACCAGCAGGCAGGGGAGCAGGCAGCACAGGGCAACCAGCGCGGCTGCGAGCCGGGAAAGGGGGTGCTTCTTCATCCGTGCCTCCCTCAGTAGCCGAACACGCCCGAGAGCGAGTCATCGTTGTCAATCCATTCCTGCACGTTGATTTCGCGGTAGGTGTCGGCGGTGTCGCGGACCACGACCGTTTCGATTCCGGCGTTGATAATCTGCCGTTTGCACATCATGCAGGAGTTGGTTCCCGCTTCCAGATTTCCGGTAACGGCATCGATGCAGACGAGGTAGACCGTTGCGCCCAGCATCTGGTCGCGCGGGGCTGCGATGATGGCATTTGCCTCGGCATGCACCGAGCGGCAGAGTTCGTAGCGCTCCCCGCGGGGAATCTGCAGCTTATTGCGCATGCAGTAGCCCAGCTCGCAGCAGTTCTTTCTGCCGCGCGGCGCGCCGTTGTAGCCGGTTGAGATGATGACATCGTTTTTGACGATGATCGCCCCGTAGCGCTTGCGCAGGCAGGTGGAGCGCTCTGCGACCGTTTGCGCGATGTCAAGGTAGTAGTTGGTTTTGGAGACCCGTTCCATCGGAAATCCCTCCTTTGGGTATACGACTGCATTATACCTATCTATTATATAACAAATTGCGCCGCATTTCAAGGGGAGCGACGCAATTTTGCGATTTTTTTCACAATTCCGGCGGCAGGATATCAGAAATGCGCGGGAAACGCAGCAAAAAACACACCCGCGGCATGCCGCAGGTGTGTTTTTGTGGGTTGTCAATTACTGAGGAATGACATTGACCGCTCTGAGCTTCGCGCTGTTCTTGGGATCAGGCTCGGTCTCAAACGAGACCTTCTGTCCCTCGTTCAGGGTCTTGAAGCCTTCGGTCTGGATTGCAGAAAAGTGAACGAACACATCATCTCCGCCGTTGTCGTTGGAAATGAAGCCGTATCCCTTTTCAGCATTGAACCACTTCACTGTTCCGGTGTTCATCAGGGTAACCTCCATCTATAAAATCTGTACCCGAAGAATAACACGAACTGTGGGACGGGCATAAAGCACGGTTACCGCAAGGTCAGGACTATCTCGAATACCCTATCAGTATAGCACATTTCCGTCTCCAAGTCAAGAGATTTTCAAATTTTTTTTACAATTTTTCTCCCGCCAGCCAATTACCAGAAATTGTGGGTTGATTGTCCGGCTCATTTCCGGTATAATGGTATTGTCCCGGGCAGCGGGGGAGGGTCCCCCGAGAAAGGAGTTTTTCATGAAACACAATTCTATCAGACGACGAGGCTTGACGCTTTTGCTGGCGCTTTGTATGCTGCTGCCGTTCGGTGTGATTGGTGCCGGTGCTGCGGCAGAGACTGATGCGCGGGCAGTTGGTTCGGCGCTTTCGGCTGCGGATTTCCCGCGCGGTGCGGTTGGCACGCCGGTTCTTTTGGACGGTGCGGAGGTGCTGGCAGGGGAGTGCTACCGACTTGACGGTGTGACGTATGTTCCGCTTCGCCGCTTTTGCGGGCTGTTTGCGCCGGACGGCGTGATGACCTGGAACGGAACGACGCACACGGCGCGGTTTACAACCGATTCGCTGGATCTTTCGGTCCGGGTCGGCAAGCTTTACATCACGGCGAACGGGCACGCGCTCTATACGGTTGGAGCGGTGCGCAATCTGGAGGGGCATTTATATGTTCCGGTCCGTCCGTTGGCGCGTGCGTTTGCGGCTGCTCTGGTGTGGGATGCGTCTGCCTGCGCGGTGAACCTGCAGCGCGGCAGCCTTTCGGCAATCGGCCGTGCGTCCTACGATGCGGACGAGGTATACTGGCTGTCCCGCATTATTTCTGCCGAAGCATCGGTTGAGCCGTTTCTCGGTCAGATTGCGGTTGGCAATGTGGTGCTGAACCGTGTGCAGAGCCGCGAGTTCCCGAACACGATTTACGGTGTCATTTTTGACCGCAAGCACGGCACGCAGTTCTCTCCGGTTGCGTTCGGCACGATCTACGAAGCGCCAGAGCCAAGCTGCGTGATTGCAGCAAAGATCTGTCTGGAGGGCTATTCGATCTCCGACACGGCGCTCTACTTCTTCGATCCCGATCTCTCAACTTCCGACTGGATCAGCCGCAACTGCGTCTTCGAATTTCGCATCGGCTCCCATGAGTTTTATCATTGACGGGAGAGGGGGGAAGGAGACCTTGGAGGGAGAAGGAGCCCCCTTTCGGAGGGGTCTCCTTCTCCCTCCAAACCTCCCTCATCCTTCCCGAACTTTCCTCAGCCGGGGCTTTTTTTACAGTGCGTTGGAATTTTTGTGGGATTTGAAATTTACAGAGTGCGTTGCACTTTGCGGTGGAAAAGCCCCGGCTGAGGAAAGTTTTGGGATTTGTCTGGGTAGGTTGGAATTTTATAAAGAGAGCGGCTATCGCACGTGTTTGGTGGGCGGTAGCCGCTCTTTTTGCCCAGGGGACAAAATCCGCTGTTATTCGGTTGTTAGGCGCTTCGCTACATAAATATTGCTTTACGCTACGTACGGTATTGGCGTGCCGCACGCGCATATAAATATAAATTGTAGGAAATGCCCACGTGCCGTTCCGTTGTGTCCGGAAATGATCATCATAAAAATTCACGTGTGTATCCGTCACGCACAGCCGGAATTTCGCCTGCCGGTGCCCCGAGGTCTTTTCTTCTCGAATTTGCAACTTCGCTTGCCGAATCTTGCAAAAATCAGAAGTTTTCGCCGTTCCACCCCCAGGTTTCGGAGAAGGTGTAGTTCACATATACGTGATCCGGCTGAATCTCCAGCTCCTCGTTCAGAATCCGGCAAATCTCGGCTGTCATCTTTTCCGAAACGGCTGCCTCAGCACCGCCGAAGAGCTTCACCTCCACCATCGCAATCGGGAAACTGTTGTACCCCCGGAACCACAGCCGGCAGTTGTCCTCAAACTGCAGCATCAGCCAATATTCACTCTTTCCGGGGAACAATGCAATCGCACGCCCCAGTTTTTCCTTGATATTTGCCTCTTTTTCCGGAGTCAGTCTAATGTTCAACTTTGTTTCAATAAACGGCATCTGTTTTCTCCTCACTTTTCTCCACCCGCCAACGGACGGGCTCGGTTTTCTTTCATTATAACACATGGACACGCGCTTGTCAAGTACCGGAAATTGCGCCGGCCGAACTTGCCGGCAAGAGCCTGCGGGCGCGCGATTCGACCTCCCTGACGCGTTATTTGTCGTTTTTCAGCGATTGGTGAAACATGTGCAATATCGGGAGGTTTCCTCCTTCAAAAAAATTGAGTTTTTTAAAGAAAAATTAAAAAAGGGTATTGACAAGGCTTTTTTCTTATGCTAAAATAGTAGTACAGTAAATCTTTTTCTGGAGGGGAAAAATATGAACAAAATCGACACCGCGGCATCCAAGGGATTCCGCATCGCATCCCGGCTCATCGGCTACATCGGTCTCGGACTTTCGCTCGCCCTGTTCATCGTCGGCTATGCAATGCCGAAGGGCTTCTGGATCAAGGGCGCCAAGAAGTATTGCATCGACTTCCTGGGCGATTGGGGCAGACTTGACCTGGCAGCCAACAAGAACAAGCTGATCATGCTTGGCATCATCGCCGGCTCGATCCTCGTGGTTGCAATTCTGTTCCGCATCATCAGCGCCTGCTGCAAGACCACCGTTGAAGAAGCAGTTGAGGCTGAGTGCGAAAAGACCGTTGCCCATGCGGAAAAGGCAGTTGAAACGGCTACCGACGCAGCTGAGAAGAAATCCTCCAAAGTTCGCGACTACCTCAACGACAAGGCAAAAAAGGTCATTCCGGAAGACAAAATGCCCTATGTCGAAAAGGCTGGCGACTTCCTGAAAAAGTATTCCGCGGTCATCATCACCAGTGCCGCAACCATCACGGTTTTCGCGCTTCTCTCCAACGCAAGAGAGAACAGACGCCGCGCAGCAGAGCGCCGCAGCTTCCTGCGTCGCCTGATGTGATCAAATCTCGAACCCCCTTCAAAAAAACTCGTCCAAACGGGCGAGTTTTTTTGATTTACCTATTGACAGCGCGAAAAAAAAATGGTATGATATATATAGACGATACGAAAAGCGGCGGGCGCAGCGGTGTCACGCCGGTATCAAAATTCAGAAGAAGGGGAAAGAATCATGAAAAGTACAAAATCCGCTAAACTTCGCACAGCATCCCGTCTGGTCGGGTACATCGGCATCGGTGCCTGCCTCCTGGCAGCATTTTTGTATCTTCTGATGCATGAAATTGCCGATGATAAGCTGACGCAGACAATCGGTGCATTCGACCTCAAATCCCTGATCTATGTCGGCATTGCCGCAGCGGCGTTCCTGGTGATCGCAATCATCCTCCGCGCCGCAAGCGCATCGGCTCGCCGCGCTGAGCAGTACGAAGCAGAAGCTGCAGCAGCCCGCGCCGCGCAGGAAGCTGCCGAGAAGGAAGCAGCCGAAAAGGCAGCAGCTGAGCAGGCAACAGCAGATGCCGCAGCAGCCGAGCAGGCAGCGCTGGACGCCGAAGAAGCCCGCAAGGCAGAAGAGAAGGCAGCGGCCATCGCAGGCGGCAAGACCTTCGTTGCATACATCGGCAGAAACATCCCCGAGAAGCAGCGCGCAGCAATGGTTAAGGTTGGCGAGTTCACCAAGAAGAACGCAAAGGTGATCGCTGCAGTTGCCGTCACCGCAGCTGTTATGACCGCAATCTCGAAGCGCAAGGCTGAAAAGGAAACCACCCGCCGCCGGCAGAGCTTCTTCCGCTCGCTGGGCTGCTGAGTCCATACACCCCCGATTCGCTCGGGGGTGTTTCCTTTTTGCGCCATGGTGTGCAGCAGGGCCGGTACAGCACGCATCCATCCGCAGCATTCCTCTTTTGGCGTTGGTCCTGCTCTCCCCCACCTTCAGGATAGAACCGAGCGCCGGTGATTCGGCCTCCCCTTTCCTATACAATTAAAAAGGGTTCCAACAGCCCAAACGCAAAAACAAAGCTCCCCCGCCGCGCATGACAGAGGAGCTTTTGTTTGGGGCTTATTTCTTCTTGGATTTCTTGCTGAGCGCACTGCAGAGGAGCATGACGCCATCCACGATCAACAGAACGCCGACAACAATGAAGATCCACGCAAGCGTTCCGCCCTGGTTGAACAGCAGGAGCAGACCCAGCAGGATGTTGAGGATCGGTGCAATGTAGAGCATCACAGTCAGACCAACGGTGTTGCCCTTGAGATGCACTCTCAGCTTCGTGACCAGCTCGTAGATGCCCCAGATCAGGAGCAGCGCCGCGAGGATGTACAACGCAGCCGTCGTCAAAGCCCAGCCGAAGATCAGCACCACAACGCCGAAGACCGCCTTTACGATCGCCGGGAAGGTCTGATGATCAAGCAGGTCAAGGACCGCCATAATGATCAGAGCCACGCCGAGGATCGTCATCGCGATGGAAACGACCTTACCCTGAAGAATCAGGAACAGAATTCCAAGCAGAATGGTGAGCACACCCTCGATCCACTTTTCGTTGCTAAAAGAGATCTTTTTCTTTGCCATCTTTTCATACCTCCTATTGTATTTGGCACCGGGAACGGTACCACTTTTTATTATACACCTTTCGGGCGCAAAATGGAAGGCTTTTTCTAAAAAATTTCCGGGAAGGAATCAGAAAGGTCATATCTCTCCGAGCCAACCGGCACTTTATGGAATTTTGTTGGCTGCGGAACAGCAGAATGACGGGACGGTGAAGATGCGACAGAAGGGACGGCAACGCCCCGGCACGGGAGATTCGCCAAAGAAGCACCTCCCGCAGATGCCGAAATGCATCTATCGTTTCGGATTCGTCCTGTTCCTGTAAAAGCCGTTTCAGCCTGTTCTGTAAATTCCGGGTTTGGCGGTCGATTTCAGCGGATTGCGCGTAGTAATCTTCGGTCGGGGCAGCTTTTTTGTTGCAGAGTCCCGTCAGAACCAGATTCTGCGTGACGAGGTTGAAGAAAAGTGTCAGTTTCTTCTGTGTGTCATCCTATCTCAAACGAATGGATATCCTAAGAAAAGTCAAAACGGATAAGCTCGATGCAATCAAGCTCGCCAATATGGCACTTGACCGTTGGATCGAGCTCCGGGAATATTCCCCGGCAGATGAGATCCGTCAGACACTGAAAATTTGTAACCGTCAGTACAAGATAGGTAAGGCCCTGCGGACAATATTTCCGGTACCGTCACAGTCAGACAGAGACACAGAAAAATTCCGCACCTCAATATGAAGTGCGGAGAAAATACAAAAGTATTATTTTGTCGTAGGATTTAAAATGTGAATCGCAACTGTGTTGTTGGGATTTTTTATTAAAACTTTTTTTGCAAAAAAGAGAATTTCTTCTTCTGAAAAAGGAGAACTCGGATCAGCACCAAAAACTTCAATAACCCAACCCATAATTCTTTCGGGATGATCTGTAATGGTCAGCGCGTATTGAATGTGCCAATATATCATGGCGGTGCATTCATAAATATACGGCTCATGATACATTAAACATTCGCAAATAACAAGATGCTTTTCGGCAGTATCTTTTTTTGACACTGAATACATAAGGAATGCATATAAAAGGGCAGAATCACAGTTGGGGAAAATGTTTTCTATGTTATGCAAAGAATATTCAAAGCCTTGGCTTTCTAATATCTGAAAAGCCTTTTCAAAATCTTTTTGCTTTAAAAATTTTGTCAAATTCATACTATTTCCTCGAAATAGAAGTTTACTGATACCCTTCCAAGCCCGGACTTTTCTTTCCCATAGTTGGATAGATTGTTGATTCGTTCAATCATAATTATTTACCCCAAGTTCTTGGATTCGCGTAAAGAATCGGTCGCTTCCAAATGGGAATTTGTTTTTTCCCGATTTTTACTTCTACTTGGATGTGGAAATACCATTCATTAGCGGAACGGGTTGACGGTGGCGATGTTACAGTCGGACGTGTCCTCTTTGATCATCGGCACACCCCATGCATCATAGGAGTATCTTGCAACTGTCTGCGTATCCTTGTCAACGATAGCAATGACATCACCCTGCAAGTTCTTGATGAAGTAATAGGGAACGGAGTTATAGAGAATCCCGCAAATGCTATCCTCGTTATCATAGAGCGGAACAAGCGTATTTTCTCCCCAAGTCTCACGGAGAATCTTGATGCCGTCAAGCATGTAGGTGTGGAGAACACCGTTCACCTTTTTGCTTGTTCTGATGCCGTTTGCATTGTAGGTATATTCGATGTTATCAAACTTCTTGAGCTGCCGTCCCTTTTCCCAGGTGAGGGTATGACCGAGATAGGTGGTGGGGTTACCGTTGGCGTCGTAAGCGATTGTCGAATTGGCACCGGTGCCAACCTGTGTGAGCAGGTCTTTCCAAACAGCG
>USMO01000066.1 GCA_900555785.1 uncultured Eubacteriales bacterium
CCAGCCCGTCAATGAAATTGTGCGCGTTGGTCAGGGCGAGCAGCCACAGCACCGCGCCAAGCATTCCGGCAGGGGTCCGGATTCCGGCGCCAAAGCTGCCCACAAAAGCAGCCAGCGATTGGACCGCAAGTCTTGCAGCCGGTGGGAGTGGCTGCACATCGTCTGCCAGCCCGATGCAGAAGACCGCCAGCCCTCCGGCAAGCCCAGCCCACACCGCGCGTGTCCGGGGACCCACCAGCAGCATAACCGCCGTGAATGCCGCCAGAATGGCAATCCCACCCGCGCGCGGCACCGTGTCGGTATGCATTCTGCGCCCGTCACGCGGGACGTCAATCGCCCCGATTTTCCAGGACAGGCGCATCGCAAGCGGCGTCAGGACCAGCACCGCAGCAAAGCACCCGACAATTGCATAGCTTGACATTCCCGCTCTCCTTTTCGGCTCCGGCTGAAATCGAAAACTCCAAGGCTTCAGAGTTCCAAGCCCTCAGACTATAGACATAACAACCAACTTTCGCCTGTTGAAAGTTTTCGCCCGCCTTTTTCAAAAGGCGGCGCGGTCGAGGGCGCGGAGCCCTCGTCGCCGTCCGCAGACGGCGAAATCCCCATTTCGGCGCTTTCTTTTTGCCAAGCTTTTTCTTTGCGCCTACATGGTCAAAGAAAAAGCGGCTTTTGATTTTGCACATCTTTTCGGCGATATGCCTTTCGTCTAACAATCCAAGGCTTCACGGTTCCAAGCCCTCAGAGATCGCTTGTAGTATCCCTCCGTTTCCGAAAAACATACGACCCGCAGGCAGAACGCCTGCGGGTCGCAACAAAAGCGATTATTTTGCAAGACCGTTGGATTTCAGCCATGCATAGTAGATCATGTAAGGAGACTGGTAGTAGTAGTACGCCTCGCCGCATGCCGGGTCGGTCGTGACATCGATATACTTGCCGGTCGGCTCACCGTCATCGTTCGTCTGCTCCTCTTTGTGGTGGACCTCCGAACGGCTCGTCGCGCTCAGCAGATTCCAGTAGAAGACCGACAGATCCATGTTCTCAACCAGCGCCTTCACTTCGTCGCTGGTCAGCTTGGCAGCCAGCTCCTCCTGCAGCAGACCGTTGTCATACGGCAGGTTCTCGCGGGTTGTGAAGAGCACGCCCAGGTCATCGATGATTGCCTTGAGCGCCTTCTTGTTGGCAGCCTTTTCGGCTTCGGTCGTAGCGGTCTTGGTTGCCGCAGCCTCAACAAGCGCTTCAATGCGCCGGGTCAGGTTGTCGAAATACTTCAGCAGTTCGACATCCAGCGTTCCGCAGATTGCCAGCTTCGGGTCGCTCTCGAAGGTCTCCTCGGTCGCAGTCAGACCGTTCAGCTTGATGTTGACCGCCACATCGGCATCGGCGCGGACCGTTACCAGGAAGAGCGCATACTTGGTGTCACCCAGCTTTGCGGAGGTGTCCTCTGCATAGTTGACCGCCAAGTTCAGCGTCTTGGTGTCGCCGGTCGGCATCACGGTGACCTTGTAAGCCGCCGTAATGGTGGGAACATAAACCAGATAGGTATAGGTCTTGCCGCCCTCGCTGTTGTCTGCGGTGTACTTACCGACAACCGCATCCGAGCCGGTCTTGCCCTTCATCCAGGTCAGCGCGGTTGCGTTGCCGGAGAGCATTGCCTGGGTCAGCCCCTGATTCAGGCTGATGGTGTAGGTCTCGGTGTTCAGCGCGTCAAAGGAAATCATCGCATTGCGGTACTGGACAACAGCCGTAGCGGTGTTTCCGCCGGTCGTGTAGTTCCAGTTCAGCTTGCTGGAGTTCTTCTTGCCGTAGAAATTAATCACGGTCAGCTCGTAGCCGTTTCCGGTGCTTCCGGTGTAGGTCACGTTCATGCCGTTCGCGTCATCGGTCACTTCCACCTTGGCATTGGTGATATTGTTGTTGTAGTAATAAACCATCGCGCTCAGGTTCTGCCCGCTGTTGCTTGCGCAGGTGTGCAGGACATAAACGCCCTTGCCGTTCCGGTCCGCTGCATCCATCCATGCTTTGAGGTAAGCGTTCTGCGAAAGGACCTCGCGCGAATAACCGGTGGTCCAGCTGTAGGTATAACCGGACGAACCGACCTTCGGCGTGCTTGCGGAAGCTGCGCCGGTTGCTCTGGCCAGATCTGCAAAATCGAAGTTCAGCAGCGGCTCAATCAGCGCCTGACGGTTCTGCTGCTTGCCGATTTCCCAGACATCCGCAGACAGATTCTTCGCCGGATCGGGATACGCGATGAAGGCGTTACCGGTCTTGAAGATGTCCATCATGTAGCTTTCCTGCAGGCGCTCGACCACGTCGTTGTTGCCGGCGTCCTTCACAATCTTGTAGTCCTCCCCTTCCACACCGTACTGCAGAAGGTTGCGGAAATCCGCATTGGTGGTCATGTAGGTCAGAATCTGCATGCAGCGTGCCGGCTCGACATCGCTGTAAGCGCAGACGCCGAACATGTTGCTGTAGACATCCTTGACATCGACAGACGGATACTTGACGATAACCGGCAGATATTCGCTGTCCTCTGCCAGATACTTGTTGTAGTCTGCCAGACCGCCGGTTGCAAACTTGATGGCTGCGGTCTTGCCCTCGGTCACCTCGCCGTAGTAGCCGCCCGTCTGACGCATCTGGTTCAGCTCGTAGTAGTTCTTGCGGAAGGTCTCATCCCCAAGCAGGCTGTTGAAGGACAGAATGGTGCTGCCGCGGGAGAGGGTCTTGGGGTCGGTGTAGCGATAGCCCAGCAGCGAGAACCGGCTGCTGTCTGCTTCGTAGGTGTCGGGGTCAATCGACCAGTAGTGCGCCAGCAGGTCCAGCACCTCGTCATAGGAGGCGTCAACAGGAACGATGTTGCTGTCGCCCAGGGCATGCACGTTGTCCAGATAGCTGTAGATATAATCATTGAAGAAACCGTCAATCTTGCCCTGGTCATACACGCCGCTGGTTCCGAAACGCTCTGCCAGCTCCTTGTTGAGCAGCATGTAGGTATAGGAACCGATGACGTTGTTGTTCGGGATAGCGTAGGTGCCGCCACTCAACTTTGCAGCGGTCAGCAGCGTCTGGGAGACATATTCCTTAATCTTCTTGGAGGATGCGCTCAGTTCCTCGTCCAGCTGTCTGAGCCAGCCGTTTGCCACATATTCGCGGAACATCTCTTCGCCGTTGATGTAGATCAGGTCGACCTGATTCGGCTTAAGGTCCGGATACTTAATCGTGACACGGCCGTACTTGTCGATTTCGGTCTCCTCTTCGGTTGTAGAGGTGTCATCTGCAGCCTTGGTCTCCTCCTCGGAGCTGCCGTTGTCGACAAAAATGCTCTTGCTGTCTTCCTTTTGGCGAATCGCCTCAGACACAACGGTCTGATATTCGTCGTCCGTGAAGAAGTAAAGCACAATCCGGGTCTTGAACTTGGATTCGGTGATCTCGTTGACCGCCTTGGTCACGCGAGCCGCCGTTTCTGCGTCCACTTCCTTTTCTGACACCAGCCACATGGTCATCGTTCTCGCGGCTGCGGATGCCTTTGTGTTAACGTCCGAAATCACTTCGTCGGTGGTCTTGCTCGAGCAGCCCGTCAGCACCACCGATGCCACCATCAACAGACAAAGGGCAAGGCAGATCAGTCTGTTTCTCATGTTTTCCTCCTGTTTCCGCAGATTCCACTCATTGGAACCCGCCTTTTCTATCCTTCATATTTTACACCCATTCCGGCATAAAGTCAAGTGAATTTTTTGTGTCCGGCGCGTCCGGAACGTTCACACGCGCGCAAAAGCACAAGATGGGGCGCGTTTTTACCGTCATTCCGCACAAAGCACGACAGCCACTTTTTGTGATTCTGCCATTTTTCTTGTGCGTTTTAGCAGAAAATCCAAGTCGATTTTTGCCGACTGACACAAAAATTCAATCCATGAAGCCCCGGAGGTGGCGCGCACGGCTCGGATGCCGCAGCTTGCGCAGCGCCTTTGCCTCAATCTGCCGGATCCGCTCCCGGGTGATGTCAAATTCCTTGCCGACTTCCTCCAGCGTCCGGGTTCTGCCGTCATACAAGCCGAACCGCAGCTTGATTACGTGTTCCTCACGCGGGGTCAGCGTGTGCAGCTGGCGCTCCAATTCCTCGCGCAGAATGTTGGTCGAGGTTGCATCCGCAGGCGACGGCGTATCGTCATCCGGAATGAAGTCGCCAAGGTGGCTGTCCTCCTCCTCGCCGATCGGGGTCTCCAGCGACACCGGGTCCTGCGCAATCTTCATAATCTCGCGCACCTTGTCGGCGCCCATGTCCATCTTCTCGCCAATCTCCTCTGCGGTTGCCTCTCTGCCCAATTCCTGCAGCATCTGACGGGAAATCCGCGACACCTTGTGAATGGTTTCCACCATGTGGACCGGAATCCGGATGGTGCGCGCCTGGTCGGCAATGGCTCTGGTAATCGCCTGCCGGATCCACCAGGTTGCGTAGGTCGAGAACTTATAGCCTTTGGTGTAATCGAACTTCTGTACCGCCTTCATCAGTCCGAGGTTGCCCTCCTGAATCAGGTCCAGGAAATACATCCCCCGGCCGACATAGCGTTTTGCAATCGACACCACCAACCGCAGGTTTGCCTCCACCAGTTCGGTCTTTGCGGTCTGGTCACCTGCCATCATGCGCTCTGCCAGTTCCTTTTCGCGCTCGTTCGTCAGCAGCGGCACCTTGCCAATCTCCTTGAGGTAGATTCGCACCGGGTCATCGACGTTTACGCCGTCCTGCTCCAGGCTCGTCACCATCGCGTTCGGCTCGCTGAACTGCGCAACCTCGCTTTCGATTACGCTCATCTCCGCATCCGACAGGTCTCCGTCAAAGTTGATGCCGTTGTCCTCCAGCTCCTCGTACATCTTGTCGATCTGGTCTACGTCGAAGTCCATTTCCTCCATCGCGTCATCCAGATCGTGCTGAGAGAGCTTTCCCTTTTTTCCTTTTTCGATCAGCGTGTCCACGCTGGACGCGCTTTTGCCCTCGCTCTCTTCGGTCTCCTCTGCTTCGTTTTCCGGCAGTTCCAGATTCCGTTCTTCATCGACCGTGTTCTTTTTCATGTGGCATCAACCTTTCCTTTATGTAGTTTGTTCCGTTTCATTTGCAAAAAGTCATTGAGATTTCCCGATTTTTTCAGGTCGCGTTCCTCGCGCAGTTCCCGCAGCCCTGCAACCGCTGCCCGAAAGGCGCTCGGTCCGTTCTGCGTCAGCTCCTGCCGCGCAACTTCCATCCTGCGTATCCTGCCCATTTCCTCCGGGGAAAATTCCTCCCCCAATAGCTCAAAGCGAAAACCGCCCTCCTGCCGGTGTCCGCGCAGGATTGCCTCGAACACCCGCCGGTTGAAGTCGGTTGCAAAATCCTCGCCCGTCAGCGTCTCGCGCCCTACGGCAATCTCCTCGCGGTATTCCGGAAAGATCAGCAGCAGCCCCAGCAGGCTTTCCTCGGCGGCGGCTGCGCGAGGGTCCTTGGCGGCATCGGGATTGACCCGGTCGCCGAAGTTTTTCACGCTGTTCTGCGCCTCCCGCCCGCGCTGCTCCCGCAGCTGCGCCAGCTGCTTGCCCCGCACCTTTTCAACGGTGTTCTGCAGAATCTCCGGCGCAAGGTTCAGCTTTTTGGCAATCTGATCGATGTATACCGCCCGCTCGACCGGCGCCTGGTAGCCCGCAATCAGCTCGCAGAGTTCCCCGGACGCGCGGATGCGGTCGGAGCTTGTCGAAAGGTCGTATTTGGCAAGAATGTTGTCCATTTTGTAGTCAAAGCCTGTCCGGCTCCCGTCCAGCGCGCGGCGGAATTTCTCTGCGCCGAACTTCACGATGAACTCGTCCGGGTCCTTTGCGCCGTCCAGCTTCAGCACGCGCACCTCCATGCCGACCTCGCCGAGAATGCGCATCGCCTTGTTGGCTGCGTTCTGCCCCGCCTCGTCGGAATCGTAGGTGATGATGACCTGCTTGGTGTACTTGGAGAAAATGCGCGCATGGTTCGGGGTAATCGCCGTTCCCAGCGTTGCCACAGCAAACTCAAAGCCCGCCGCATGCAGCGCGATGACATCCATATACCCCTCGCAGAGAATCATGCGCTCGGCGCAGCAGTTCTTGGCAAAGTTAAGTGCAAACAGGTGGTTGCTCTTGCGGAACGCCGGCGTGTCCGAGGTGTTGAGGTACTTTGGCTTGGAATCATCCAGCACCCGCCCGCCGAACGCCACGATATTGCCGACGGTATCGATAATCGGAAACATCACGCGCCCCCGGAAATAGTCGTATGACCGCCCGGTCTTCTGGCTCTTTCCGCACAGGAACCCGACCTGCAGTTCCTCGTCGGTATACCCGCATTTGTGCATATGATTCGTCAGCAGTCCGAAGTCTGCCGGTGCGTAACCCAGCCCGAAGTGCTTGATTGTTGCGTCGCTCAGGTGCCGGTGTCCGCGCAGGTATTCCATCCCCGGCGCGCCAAGGTTCGGGTCGAACAGGCAGGCGCGAAAGAATTTTGCCGCCTCCAAGTTCATCTCCAGCACCCGCTTTCGCGTCACGCCGCGCTCCTCGGGACGCTCGTCCAGCCCGCGCGGCATCTGCAGCCCTACCCGGTTGGCAAGGAATTCCACCGCGTCCGGATAGCTGAGATTTTCCGCCATCCGCACAAAGGTGATCGGGTCGCCGCCCGCGTGGCAGCCGAAGCAATAGAACATTTTCTTTGCCGGCGTAACCGTAAAGGACGGCGTTTTTTCGCTGTGGAAGGGGCACAGTCCCAGCAGATTGTTGGAGCCTGCGCGTTTGAGTGTCACATAGCGCCCGATCAGCTCCTCGATGTCGGTCCGTTCCACCACCTCGCGGATAAAATTATCCGGCAGTCGCATCGGCATCGCCTCCTTCCGTTTCGCCGGTATCTCTCTTCACGTTATCCCTTCCAAACCTTCGGAATGAACAGATCCTTATAGGTCTCAATCGCATACCGGTCAGTCATGCCCGAAATGAAGTCGCAGACGCATCTGCCAACCGGCTCGGCCTCGGTATTGCGGTAGTAAAGCTCGGGCATTTTCTCCGGGTGCTCCGAAAAGTATTCGAACAGCGCGGCAATGACGGCTTTCGATTTTCCGTCCTCCCGCTTTGCTTCGGAATTGGTGTAGACGTTTGCAAACAGAAATTTGCGCAGCTCGTCTGTTGCCTCCCGGATGTCCGGCGCCATGGAAATCTCAGGCTTGTCCGTGCTGGAATCAATGACCGATTTTACCATGGTATCAATCCGTTTGCCGTGCGTTTCGCCCAGCGTTTTCCGCAGCTCCTTTGGAATATCCTCCTGCGAGAGGATACCTGCGCGGATGGCATCGTCGATGTCGTGGTTGATATAGGCAATGCGGTCGGCGAATTTGACGATCACGCCCTCCAATGTTGACGCCATGCAGGAGCCGGTATGGTTCAGGATACCGTCCCGGACCTCCCAGGTGAGGTTCAGCCCCTCCCCGTCGTTCTCCAGCTTCTCCACCACGCGCACGCTCTGGCGGTAATGGGTAAAATCCGGCGACCAGAGCCTTTGCATCTCCTCTTCGCCGATGTGCCCGAACGGCGTATGCCCGAGGTCGTGCCCCAGCGCTGCGGCTTCGGTCAGGTCCTCGTTGAGGCGCAGCCCCCGCGCGATGATGCGTGCAATCTGCGTGACCTCCAGCGTGTGCGTCAGCCGGGTCCGGTAGTGGTCCCCCACCGGTGCCAGGAAGACCTGCGTTTTGTTCATCAGGCGGCGGAACGACTGGCAATGGATGATGCGGTCGCGGTCCCGCTGAAATTCTGTCCGCATTTCGCACGGTGTATACGGGTGATCCCGCCCCTTCGTGTTCGCCGTCAGAAACGCATACGGCGACAGCGTTTGTCTCTCCCGCTCCAAAAACAGCTTGCACAGATTTTCCATCGGCTTCCCCTCCCTTCATCTGTTCTAATATACGCAGAAAAAGTGCCAAAACACTTTTTTTCGTCAAAAAATTTTTAAGACTCGGGGCGAAGACCTCGGGGCGCCGCCCCGAACCCCGCTTAGCCCCTTCTTGAAAGAAGGGGCTAAGAACACCAAGAACTTTTAATAAGGGAGGATTTTATACTCCTTATAGTATAACACTCCACACCAAAATCCCCTAAAAAAATCAACCAACCCAATCCCCTCAT
>USMO01000067.1 GCA_900555785.1 uncultured Eubacteriales bacterium
GCAGAGGATCCGTTTCCCTTCCTGCGCGACCCTGCCTTCCGCGGCGCGTTTATCGACCCGCCAACCGCCGGTGTCTGCCGCCTGCGCTGCGCGATTGATGCCCGCACGCCCGCGCGGTTTGTTTTGTAGGGAACGGCACACGGGTCGTTCCCAATAAAACGAATAAAGCACCCCTCTCCATCCTCACAAAAGAACGCCCACCCCCAACCCGCCCGGCGGGTTGGAAGTGGGCGTTTATCATCTTACTTACACGCAGGACAAGACCGGATTACTCCTCGTCCTTACCGTCCTTCTGATCTTCGGAAATCTTCTTATAGTCGTCCTCATCCACGATGCAGCCGAACTTTTCGCCGCATGCGGGGCAGACCAGATTTTCCGGGTCCAGCTCCTGGTCAAAGCAAACGGTTTCGCCGCAGGACGGACAGACGATCTCGTAATACTCCTCGCCGTCGCAGCCATGGCAGCCTTCGCAGTCACCGTCGCAGTTCTCATCGTCGAAGAGATCGTCATCCTCGTCTTCGTCCTCACCGTCGCCGTCTTCGTCCTCGTCTTCACCGCTGATGAAGTTCTCAACGCTTTCCAGATCGTCGTCCAGCTCCTCAACGTAGTCGTTCAGGTAGTCGAGGTCGTCGTCAATCTCGTCAATGTCCTTGCGGACGGATGCCAGCTCCTGTGCCATCTCGCCGGTCAGATCGAGCAGTGCGGCAATGATTTTGCCCTCCTTCGATTCCCGGTCGAAATCCAGCCCTTCGGCAAGCCCTTTGATATAGGCGGCTTTTTCGGTCAGATTCATATCCATCGAATGTTCCTCACTTTCTAAAAACGGGGGACCGGTCGTGCCGTTTCCCCGATGGTTTCTTATGCGCGGGACAGATACTCGCCGGTGCGGGTATCGATCTTCAGAACGTCGCCGACGTTGATGAACAGCGGCACCTTGATCTCAGCGCCGGTCTCAAGCGTTGCGGGCTTGAGGGTATTGGTTGCGGTATTGCCTGCAAAGCCGGGGTCGGTGTCGGTGACAGCCAGCTCAACGAAAATCGGAGGCTCCACACCGAAAACGTTGCCCTTGTAGGAAATGATTTTGCACATCATCTCTTCCTTGACAAAGCGGAAGTTGTCGCCAACTTTGTCGTGCGCGATCAGGGTCTCTTCCCAGGTCTCGGTGTCCATGAAGTGATACAGGTCACCGTCGTCGTAGGAATACTGCATATCCTTTCTTTCGATATAAGCGTTCTCGAACTTGTCGGTGGGGTTGAAGGTCTTTTCGACCACGGCACCCGTGATGACGTTCTTCAGCTTGGTGCGGACGAACGCTGCGCCCTTGCCCGGCTTGACATGCTGGAACTCGATGACCTGCAGAACGTTGCCCTGTCCGTCGTCAAACGTGATGCCGTTTTTGAAATCGCCAGCTACTACCATAAAATTTTACCTCCATCCTATTCAGGAAAAGTCAGAATTTGAGCCGGCAAGAATTCCGACTCTGCACATTACATTCTATTTTACACCATTTTCTTTCATTTTGCAATAGGTTTTGCGCAAATTTTTGTTTTTCATCAGATTTTCTTTTGCCGGGTGTGGGGTGCAAGGGACTGAATTGACGGTCACATGACCGTCACACAATTGTCAAATAAGGTGGTTTTGTGAATTTTTCTTAAAAGAGCGGGTCGAAAGGTGGCAGAATTGTTGTGTTTTGTCAATTGAAATCAGGGGAAATTTGGGGTATAATGAGTTATACTTTTTCGGGCGCCCGTTTGGTTGGGCGGAAAGGAGAACAGCATGGAGCTTCTGGAGCAGCGGATTCGCAAGGACGGGAAGATCTACGCGGGCGATGTTCTGAAGATCGACAGTTTCCTTAACCACCAGATGGATGTGGATTTTCTCTCTGTACTCGGAAAGGAATTTTACCGGCTTTTTGCGGATTGCGGTGTAAACAAGATTCTGACGATGGAAGCAAGCGGGATCGGAATCGCGTGTATGACAGCGCAATTTTTTCATTGTCCGGTGGTTTATGCCAAAAAGGGCAGATCCTCCAACATGGCATCGGATGTCTGGCGTTCGCAGGTCCACTCCTATACGCACGGCAGCGACCACGATGTGGTGGTGTCGCGGCAGTACCTCGGAGAGCATGACCGCGTGCTGATTGTTGACGATTTCCTGGCAAGGGGATCGGCTGCGATGGCGCTGCTCAACATCTGCCGGCAGGCGGGTGCTACGGTGGTCGGCTTCGGCGTTTGTGTCGAGAAGACTTACCAGGAGGGCGAACGGCTGCTGCGGAATGCCGGCGTGCGGGTAGAAGCTCTGGCAAAGATCAAGCGGATGACCCCGGACGGAACGATTGAGTTCGACCGTTGATTGATACATAGAATTGCTGTCCCACCAATATATGCCCGATGAAAATGGCTCGGGCGTTTCTACCGCACGGCCGGATGTGCGACTATTGGCAGGTCTTTGTTTCTGTTCCCGTTTTGCGGGAGAGACTCTGCTGACAGGTTCCGGCATGCGGACCTGTCTTCTTTTGTTTACATCAGGGATAGCCCCTGTGTAAAAATATTTTTTTGGAGGAACATGAATATGTTCAAAAAGATTGTCTCTCTCCTGCTTGCGGCTCTGATGTGCACCGCTATGGCGGTTTCCTTCGCTTCCTGCAAGAAGACCGAAGAGGACGAGATTCCGGTTGTCAAGAAGGACAAGGGAATCTTCGACGACGCGGACCTTGCAGCGTTCAACAAGGACAACAAGGCAACTGCAGAACAGCTCAGCAGCCTTAAGATCGGTCTGATCTGCCTGCACGACGAAAACTCAACCTACGACAAGAACTTCATCCAGTCGATGAAGGACGCGCTGACCGCGATGAACATTCCGGAGAGCCAGCT
This sequence comes from uncultured Eubacteriales bacterium, assembly GCA_900555785.1. Lineage (GTDB taxonomy): Bacteria > Bacillota > Clostridia > Oscillospirales > CAG-272 > UMGS1865. The sequence continues at coordinate 2,874 of USMO01000067.1, forward strand.
GGTTATGAAGACCAACATCCCCGAGGATGAGACCTGCGCAACCGCAGCGGACGAGCTGGTTGAAGCCGGCTGCAGCGTGATTTTTGCGGATTCCTTCGGTCATGAGTCCTATATGCTCGCAGCTGCCAAGAAGTACCCCAACGTGCAGTTCTGCCATGCAACCGGTACCAAGTCCCACACCGCAAACCAGTCCAACTATCACAACGCTTTCGCTTCGATCTATGAGGGCAGATACATTGCCGGCATCGTTGCGGGCATGAAGCTGAACGAAATGATCACCTCCGGTAAGATCACCGCTGCAGAAGCAAAGATCGGCTACGTCGGCGCTTTCCCGTATGCGGAAGTGAAGTCCGGTTACACCTCCTTCTATCTGGGCGCAAAGTCGGTTTGCCCGAGCGTGACCATGGAAGTGACCTTTACCGAGTCCTGGTACGATGAAGCAAAGGAAAAGGAAGCAGCAAACATGCTCATCGGCAGAAAGTGCGTCCTCATCAGCCAGCATGCTGACTCGATGGGTGCTCCGACCGCCTGCGAAGAGGCTGGCGTTCCGAACGTTTCCTACAACGGCGATACCTCCGTTGCCTGCCCGAACACCGCGCTGATCTCCTCCAGAATCGACTGGTCGCCTTACTTCCAGTACATGATCACCTGCGTTGCAATCAACAAGACCATCACCAACGACTTCTGCTGCGGCATTGCTTCCGGTTCCGTGAAGCTGACCACCCTGAACACCAAGGTTGCGGCTGCCGACACCCAGAAGGCAATTGACGATGCCATTGCCGCTTTCAAGGCCGGCACGCTGAAGGTCTTCAACGTGGAGAAGGACAACTACATCACCGTGAAGGGCGAGAAGCTGACCAAGTACGCTGCTGACGTTGACGATATGGGCGACTACAAGGCTGATACCCATGTTGTTTGGGACGGCGCATTCCTGGAATCCTACTTCCGTTCGGCTCCTTACTTCGATGTTGACATCGACGGTATCACCGCACTGGTGAAGAACTGATTTTCCAATAAACGCATACCAAAGGGCGGAGCAGATCACTCCGCCCTGCGGTGGTTTATATTACCGCATCCGCGAATATGCAAAGGCAGTGAAAAAAACGCACCACCCGGCTACATCACGCCCCCCTTATTCAAGTTCTTCGGGTTCTTAGGGGGCTTCTCCGAAAGAAGCCCCCTAAGCAGGGTTCGGGGCGGCGCCCCGAGGCCTTCTTCACTCTCTTTGTCTGTTTTCGGATCACATAGGAGGAAAAAATGAGTCAAACGAACGCGATCGAATTACGCGGCATCACCAAGCGGTTCGGGTCCATCGTGGCAAACAACAACGTCAACATGGACGCGCGGCGCGGAGAGATCCTTGCGATCCTGGGGGAAAACGGGAGCGGCAAGACCACGCTGATGAACATGATTTCCGGCATTTACTTCCCGGATGAGGGGCAGATCTTCATCGGCGGGAAGGAAGTGGTCATCAAATCGCCGAAGGACGCATTTGCGCACGGCATCGGCATGATTCATCAGCACTTCAAGCTGGTGGATGTCTTTACCGCAGCGGAAAACGTTGTGCTGGGACTGAAGGACGGCGGCTGCACCCCGGAAGAAGCGGCGGCACAGGCAGAGGAAGCCTGCCGGCGGGAAGGGCTGGAGATGATTCCCGGCGAGCGGGTTGAAATCCTGCCCACACAGGGGAAGGACACCGTCGGCGTTGTCAAGGCAAAGTCGGAGACCGGCACCGTCCGCCTGATTTTCGGGCTGCGCGGCAGGGGCGGCTATAGCAAAAAGGGCGCCGAGGCAAGCGTCCGCGCCATCTGCGCACGCTACGGCTTTGAGCTGGACCCTGCAAAAAAGATTTATAACATGTCGGTCTCGGAAAAGCAGACCGTCGAAATCGTCAAGGTCCTGTACCGCGGCGCGGACATTCTGATTCTGGACGAGCCGACCGCCGTGCTGACCCCGCAGGAGACCGAAAAGCTGTTCGGCGTCCTGCGCCGGATGCGCGACGACGGCAAAACGATTATCATCATCACGCATAAAATGCACGAAGTCCTGTCGCTGTCCGACCGGGTGGCGGTCCTGCGCAAGGGTGAGCATATCGCAACGGTCGATACCGCCAAAACCAGCGAAGCGGAACTGACCGAGCTGATGGTGGGCAAAAAAGTGGCGCTGAACATCGAGCGCACCCTGCCGGAGAACCCGCAGGACCGGCTGGTGATTTCCCACCTGAACTGCGTCAGCGCCGACGGCGTGAAGGTGCTGGACGATATTAACTTTGTGGCACGGAGCGGTGAAATCCTCGGCATCGCGGGCATCGCGGGCAGCGGGCAGCGCGAACTGCTGGAGGCAATCGCAGGGCTTCAGCCGGTCAGCGACGGAAGCATTACCTACAACAACCCGAAGACCGGCGAAGCGGTCAATCTGCGTGACCGGACCCCGCTACAGATTCGCGAGCTGGGCGTGCGGCTGTCGTTCGTTCCCGAGGACCGTCTCGGCATGGGGCTGGTGGCGCACATGGATATCACCGACAACATGATGCTGCGCAGCTACCGCAAGGGCAAGTCTTTCTTTGTCAACCGCACGAAGCCCAAGACGCTGGCAGAGCAGATTATCGAGCAGCTGGAGGTGGTGACGCCGGGCACGACCACGCAGGTCGGCAAGCTGTCGGGCGGCAACGTCCAAAAGGTGCTGGTCGGGCGCGAAATTGCCGCGTCGCCAACCGTCCTGATGGCGGCTTATCCGGTGCGGGGACTGGACATCAATTCGTCCTACCTGATTTATAACCTGCTCAACCAGCAGAAGCAGCGCGGCGTGGCGGTAATCTTCGTCGGTGAGGACCTGGACGTGCTGCTGGAACTGTGCGACCGGATTCTTGTCATCGGCTCGGGCAGGGTGACCGGAATCGAGGACGGCAGAACCGCAACAAAGGAGCAGATCGGTCTTCTGATGACCAAAACCGAGGGGGTGCGCGCGAATGGCGACAACTGAAACTGCAAAAAAGAAGGTGCGGGAGCCGCTCTTCCACATTACCCGGCGGGCGTCGCTGCCCTGGTGGCGCGCATGGCTGATTCGCGGCGTGGCAATTCTGGCGGCGCTGCTGGTCTGCGGCGTGCTGACGGTGCTGGTCACCGACCTCAATCCGCTGGCGGTCTTCCAGACCATGTTTGAAGGCGCGTTCGGCTCCGAGGCAAAGACTTGGGTGACCCTGCGCGGCGTGGCAATTCTTCTGTGCATCTCGCTGGCGGTGACGCCGGCATTCCGGATGCGGTTCTGGAACACGGGCGCCGAGGGACAGGTGCTGGCGGGCGGCATTGGCTGCGCGGCATGCATGATTTATCTGACGCGTGTGCTGCCGGATGCGGTGGTCATTCCGCTGATGTTGGTGGTGTCGGTTGCGATGGGCGTCCTCTGGGCGGTCATTCCGGCAGTCTTCCGCGCCAAGTGGAACACAAACGAGACGCTGTTCACGCTGATGATGAACTACGTTGCGATGCAGCTGATGGCGTTCCTGATGACCAAATGGGAATCGCCGAAAGGCTCGGGCACGATCGGCATGATCAACCTGATGACCGAAAAGGGCTGGCTGCCGGTTTTGGGCGGGAACGCCTCGCTGCTGCCGATTATTGCAGTCGGCGTGCTGACAATTCTGCTGTACATCTATCTGCAATACAGCAAGCACGGATACGAGATTTCGGTTGTCGGCGAGAGCGAGAACACTGCGCGCTACATCGGCATCAATGTCAAAAAGGTCATTATCCGGACGATGATGCTGTCCGGCGCGCTCTGCGGTGTGGCAGGGTTCCTGCTGGTTGGCGGCATCAGCCACACAGTGTCGGCAAGCACGGTCGGCGGGCAGGGCTTTACGGCAATCATGGTATCCTGGCTGGCGAAGTTCAACCCGATTACGATGGTGTTCACATCGCTGCTGATCATTTTCCTGCAGCGCGGCGCGGGGGAAATTACCACGGCGTACAAGCTGAATGCGTCTTTTTCGGACATTCTGACCGGTGTCATTCTGTTTTTCATCATCGGGTGTGAGTTTTTCATTAACTACCGGTTGAATTTCCGGTCTTCGAAAAAGGAGGGGTAAGCGATGCTGACGACACTTATTGCGTTTCTGCAGGGCGCGATCCGGCAGGGCATTCCGCTGCTTCTCGGCTCAACAGGGGAGATCATCACCGAAAAGGGCGGTCACCTCAACCTCGGCATTCCCGGCATCATGTATGTCGGCGGCATCAGCGGGGTCATCGGTGCGTTCTTCTACGAGCAGGCTGCGGGTGACCGCATGATTCCGATCATTGCGGTATTGATTCCGTTTATTTGTTCGCTGCTGGGATCTACGCTGATGGCGCTGATTTACAGCTTTCTGACGGTGACGCTGCGTGCGAACCAGAATGTGACGGGTCTTGCGCTGACGACGTTCGGCACGGGCATCGGGACCTTCCTGGGGGGCTCGCTGGTCAAGGTTTCGGGCAGCGACCAGCCGTACATTTCCTTCACGCGCACGAGCAACTATTTCAGTGCGTCTCTGCCGTTTGCAGGCAAGCTGGGGTGGTTTGGTGAGGTATTCCTGTCCTACGGGTTCCTTGCGTATCTTGCGATTGTGATTGCGCTGGTTTCGGCGTTCATTCTGAAGCGGACGAAGGTTGGCTTGAATCTGCGTGCGGTTGGCGAAAGCCCTGCAACTGCGGATGCTGCCGGTATCAACGTCACGCGTTACAAGTATGTTTCCACCTGTGTTGGCGGTGCCATTGCGGGGTTGGGCGGGCTTTACTACATTGTCGACTATGCGAAGGTTTGGTCGAGCAACGGGTTTGGCGACCGCGGCTGGCTGGCGATTGCGCTTGTCATTTTCTCGCTCTGGAATCCGGCTGCCAGCATTCTGGGGTCCTTCCTGTTCGGCGGGCTTTACATTGCGTATCTTTACATCCCCGGTCTGGGGCGCAGCACGCAGGCGCTGATTAAGATGCTGCCGTATGTGGTGACCATTGTGGTTCTGATTTCGGTCAGCATTCGCAAAAAGCGCGAAAATCAGCCCCCTGCGGCGCTGGGTCTGTCTTACTTCAGAGAGGAGAGGTGAGACCTTGGAGGGAGAAGGGACCCCCTTTCGGGTAGGGGTCAACGCGGCAAGCCG
>USMO01000068.1 GCA_900555785.1 uncultured Eubacteriales bacterium
GGCTGCCGCGCGCTCGGCTTCTTCTTTCTCCCGGCGTGCGCGTTCCTCGGCTTCGCGCTTCAGGCGCTCTTCCTCCTCGCGGTGCAGGTCTGCGGACACGAAATCAAAGCCCGCAATACGCGCCGCAATCAAAAGGATTGCCAGCACCGCCGCGCCGGCAACCGCCAGAATCAGCAGGATCCGCAGCACGCTTTCCGCAGAAAACGCGCCCAGCATCGCCTCGCCCGCAAACAGCACGGCAAAGGCGCGGTGATCGTTGTTTCCGTCACCGTTCTCTCCGTCTCTCCGTTTCTTCGCCTGGACCATGCGCCCAATCAGCACGCCGATGCAGACCACCTCAAACGCGAAAATCAGCGTTGCCGCCGCAATGGCGAGATAGACCCAGCCCTTCCCGTCGCCAAGCAGACCGGCGAACCACATACCAACCGTTAAACTCCGCAATGTTGACCCCTCCGTTCCCAGATTACCGGACCGCGCACAGCCTGTCCGGCTCGGAAATGCATAACTATTTATATTGTATCACATCCCAAAAAGGGTGTCAAGTCTCAAACGAAAATTTTTGCTCTTTTTCCTGTTTTTTTATCGCGCATTCGGCGTCCTTCCGACCTTCTTTGGCAGTTTTTCCCTGAATCTGAGTTTTGCGGACAAAAACAGCCCCAAAATCGCACCCGCGCAAAAATTTTCGTCCGCTTTTCGGGGGAAGTTCACAAAAAGGGCTTGTATTTTTCAGGAAAATGCGGTATGATAAAAAGTAAGACTGGGAAAGTGTTTCTTTCCCGTCAATCCACATTCCGGGAGGTACGCCATCATGTTCGGATATATCAGGACCGTGCCTGCCGAGCTGCGGATGCGCGAATACGAATGCTATCGCGCCTACTATTGCGGGCTCTGCCGTTCGATGGGCAAATGCACCGGCATATGCTCGCGGCTGACCCTTTCCTACGATTTCGTATTTCTCGCGGTCGTGCGCGCATGGCTGACCGGTGAAGCGCCGAAGACCAAGCGGTTCCGCTGCGCCGTCCATCCCTTTCGCCGGAAGCTGGCGGTCATCGGTTCCGAAGCGCTTGACTACTGCGCCGACGCATCGGTCCTGCTCTCCTGGCAGAAGTGCCGGGATGACCTTGCGGACGAGCGCGGTCCCCGAAAATGGCGCGCCCGGCTTGTCATGCTTGTCCTGCGCGGCGGCTATCGCAAAGCCAAAAAGCGACACCCTGCGCTGGATTCTGCCATTCAGGATGCCTTGGCGCAGCTGTCAGCCTACGAAAAGCAGCCCGGCACGCACAGCGCCGACACGCCCGCGCAGCTGTTTGGCGAGGTGATGGCAGCGGTCTTTTCGGAGGGGCTTTCCGGCACTCCCGCACGGCTGGCGGCAACCTTCGGGCGCGGCATCGGCAAGTGGATTTATCTGGTCGACGCTGCGGACGATTTTGACGAAGACATCCGCAAGGGGCGCTACAACCCTTATCGCGGGCTGTTCGGCTCGACCCTGACCGACGAAAACCGGCGCGCGATTGACCTATCCCTGACCGAGCTGCTCACGGACACCGAACGCGCCTTCCTGCTGTTCGATCCGCCGCCCTGCCCCGAGCACCGGGAGCTGCTCTGCAACCTGCTCTATCTCGGCATGCCCCGCACGGCACACCGGGTACTCTTTCCCACAAAGGAGACCAACCATGAATAACCCCTATCAGATTCTCGGCGTTTCGCCGAATGCAACCGATGATGAGATCAAGCAAGCATACCGCGAGCTTGCCCGCAAGTATCACCCCGATAAATACCGCGATTCCGACCTTGCCGACCTCGCGGAAGAGAAAATGAAGGAAATCAACGCCGCCTATGAAGAGATTCAGAAGCAGCGCAAAAGCAAAAAGAACGCAGGAGCGGGGCAATCCGGCTTTTCGGGTCCCCGCAGCGGCGCCTCGTCCGAGCTTTACGCCCGCATCCGGAACCTGATCAACCAGGAGGAGATTCGCGAAGCCGAGCATCAGCTCTACGGCATTGCCGAGGGTGAGCGCGGCGCGGAGTGGTATTTCCTGATGGGCTGCGTGCTCTTCAAAAAAGGCTTTTACGTTGATGCGCAGCAGATGTTTGACCGCGCGTGCGCAATGGACCCCTACAACGCCGAATACCGCGAGGCAAAGCGCCGCATGGCAGAGAGCGGCGAGCAATACGGCGGCGGGTACCGCACCGGCAGCGGAAACGGTTCCTTCTGCTCGGCATGCGACTGCTGCTCCAGCCTGATTTGCGCCGACTGTTGCTGCGAATGCATGGGCGGCGACCTCATCCCCTGCTGCTGACAAATGAAGCGCACACGGACAAAATTTGTGACCGTCAGCGCCATGCTTGCGGGGCTGGGAACGGTCCTGCTCGGACTGGGGGCTCTCATCGATGTGCTGGACCTGACCACAGCCGCCCTGGCATCGCTGCTCATCGTGTGGGCGGTCATCGAAATGGGCGGCGCCTACCCCTGGATGATCTGGGCGGTGACCGCTTTCCTCTCCATCCTGCTCCTGCCGCAGAAAACGCCGGGCTGCTTCTATCTGTTCATCGGGCTTTACCCGATTCTGAAGGAAAAGCTGGAGCGCCTGCCGCGCTCGGTCGAATGGCTGCTGAAGGTTGTTGCCTTTCATGTCATGATTGCGCTCTGCTGGGTGGTGCTGCGGGTCTTCGTGCCGTCTGAGGCAGAGCTGACCTTTGGCTGGCTCCTGCTCGGGACCTATGCGCTCGCGCTTGCCGCCTTCCTGCTCTACGATTATTCCCTGACCAAGCTGATCTCCTTCTACATCTGGAAGCTTCAGAAGCGTTTCGGCTTGAAGAAAGGCAAGAAATAGAATAAGAATTAAAATCATTCTATGTTATACAGAAAGCAGCGGGGTGCCCAACCGGGCACCCCGCTCTGTATTCGGTTGAATCTTATTTCATCGTATTCAGCGTGCTGTTGGGGTCAGCCTTGGCGCGCTCCTCGGCGGTCTTGTAGCCCGGATGCTTGCCCGGGAAGCCCATCTTGACGCGCAGCTCCATCAGCTTGACCATCTGGTCAGCCGGGATTTCCTCAATCTTGCCCAGCTCCATCGCCATCTTCATGATGTTCGCGTTGAACTCGACTTCCTCCATCGTAAACATTGCGCGGGTCAGCGTGTTGCCAACCGTCAGCGCGCCGTGGTTCTTGAGCATGAAAGCGTCGTGCTCCTGAATATAGGGCATCAGCGAATCCGGAATTTCCATCGTCGACGGCGTGCCGTAAGCGCAGGTCGGAATGTCACCGATCGTCAGCACTGCCTCCGGCAGAATGTACCGGTCCAGCGGAATACCCGCAACCGTAAATGCCGTTGCCACAGGCGGGTGCGCGTGAACCACCGCGTTCACGTCCGGTCTCTCACGATACACCCGCAGGTGCATCTTGATCTCCGAGGAGGGATTCAGCTTGCCCTCCAGCTTGTTGCCCTCGCCGTCGATCTTGATGATCATATCCGGTGTCAGCGAACCCTTCGAAACGCCCGTGGGGGTACAGTAGTATTCGTTCGGTCCAACCTTAACCGAGATATTGCCGTCATTTGCAGCAACAAAGCCGTGGTCGTACAGCCGGTGTCCAACCTCACAAATTTCCTGTTTAATCTCTTCTACCGTCATCGTGGTATCTTCCTTTCGGGATAAATTATTTGCACAAATCCTTGGTCAGTTCCTCGGTGTCCTTTGCAATCATCAGTTCCTCATTGGTCGGAATGACCAGCATCTTCACCTTTGCATCGGGCGCGGAAATGTCGTATTCCACCGACGTGCGCTTTGCCTTCCGGTTCATCTCCTCGTCAACCTTTACGCCAAGGAACGCCAGATTTTCGGCAACACGGCTGCGGTAATGCGGGTTGTTCTCGCCAATGCCGCCGGCAAAGACGATTGCATCCACGCCGCCCATTGCCGCCGCATAGCCACCGATGTACTTGGTCAACTGGTGGACCAGCATTGCCTCAATCAGCTGATAGCGCTTGTTGCCGTTCCGCGCGCCTTCCTCAATGTCGCGGTTGTCGCTCGTCACGCCGCCGGTCAGGCCGAGAATACCCGACTTCTTGTTCATAATCGTGTCAACCTGGTCGGGCGTCAGGTTCTCCTTCTTCATCAGGAGCGGAACGATTGCCGGGTCGATGGAGCCGCAGCGCGTGCCCATCAGAATGCCCTCCAGCGGGGTCAGACCCATCGTTGTGTCGTAGCACTTGCCGCCCTTGACCGCCGCAATGGACGAACCGTTGCCGAGGTGGCAGGTCACAATGCGCAGCTCCTCCGGCTTCTTGCCCAGCATCTCTGCCGCACGCATGCTGACATAGCGATGACTGGTGCCGTGGAACCCGTAGCGGCGAATGTGGTATTTCTCGTAGTATTCGTAGGGAAGCGCGTAAAGATACGCATAATCCGGCATGGTCTGATGGAAACCGGTGTCAAAGACCGCAACCTGCGGCACACCGGGCATCAGCTTTTCGCAGGCGCGGATACCGGTCAGATTGTGGGGGTTGTGGAGCGGGCCCAGCTCGCAGCATTCCTCGATGGTGGCAATAACCTTTTCATCGATGACCACCGAACCGGAGAACTTTTCCCCGCCGTGCAGGACGCGATGACCCACCGCCGAAATCTCGGACAGAGACTTGATCACACCGTGCTCGGGAGAGGTCAGCGTGTCAATCACCAGCTGAACCGCTTCGGCGTGGTTCTTCATCTGCACGTCGATCTTGTAATCCTCTTTTCCTTCTACCTTGTGCTTGAAATTGCCGCCCGCAATGCCGATGCGGTCGCAAATGCCCTTTGCCAGAACCTGCTCCGTCTCCATGTCAATCAGCTGATACTTCAGCGAAGAGCTTCCGGCGTTGATAACCAAAATTTTCATGCAGAGATCCTCCTCGTCTCCCCTGCAGCTCTGCTTTGCCGGGGATGGTTAATAAAGAAGCCGTCCTTCTTATTATAATCCAAAAGTCACCAAAAAGCAAGGGGCTTTTCGAAATTTCTATCGAAAAGCCCCCGAAAAAGTCAAAATACACCCCCAAACGAAGGAATGAGCGGTGAAGTTCTTGGAGTTCTTAGAAATTGGATTGCCCGCAATCCAATTTTCCCTTCATCCGAAAGAAGGTTCTAAGCGGGGTTCGGGGCGGCGCCCCGAGGTCTTCCCCCTCACTTGCTCGTTTCCGCAACGGTGACGGAGAGCGAGAGCGTCTCGTTTTGGCGCCAAACAGTGACCGTTAGAACATCACCAGCATGTGCCTTGGCGAGAACACGCCTGAGGTCGGAAACACCGGAAATCGATGTCCCGTTGATCGCGGTAATGACATCATTCGCCTGTAACCCGGCAGCTGCCGCAGGACCGCCGGCGGTCACCTCGTGAACCGCAGCACCGGCAGGCACCCCGTATTTCTGCGAATCCGAGCTGACATCCGAAACGCTCACTCCAATATAAGGCTTCGCATAGTAGCCCTTTTCAATGATGCTCTCCATGATCGACCGTACACTGTCAATCGGAATCGCAAACGCAATGTTGTCGATCGATGCCCCGGACGAAGAACTGCCGGAATACTTCGCGTTGGTAATTCCGATGACTTCGCCGTAAAGATTGAACAGCGCACCGCCGGAATTGCCGGAGTTGATGGCGCAATCAGTCTGAAGCAGATCCATCACCGTGCCGCCAGAGAAGGTCACCTCCCGGTCAAGCGCACTGACAACACCAGTCGTCAGCGAGAAGGTCAGTTCCCCAAGCGGGTTGCCGATTGCAAGCACACTGTCGCCGACATTCAGACTGGACGAAGACCCCAGCACAACCGGAGACAGCCCGGTCGCGGCAATCTTCAGCACCGCCAAGTCGTTGTTCTCATCATAGCCGACAACCTGCGCATCGTAAGAAGAACCGTCATAGGTGCTCACGGTGATGCTGCTGCCACCCTCAACCACGTGATAATTCGTCACAATGTAGCCGTCCGCGGTCAGGATGAAGCCCGAACCGGACGCAGCCGAGGTGGTCTGCTGCCCCCATGCGTTGCCGGTAATCGTGGTGCGGATGCCGACCGTCGAATTGACGTTCGCAGCGTAAACCTCGGCAGCGGTCATCAGTTTTCCGGTCTCAATTTCCGTAATGTCAAGCGTCACATTCTCGCGCTTGCCCTGCAGAACGGTCGTTGTCGAGGAGCCGGACGGCAGAACCTTGACCCGGCCGGCAAGCCCCCAGACCACAGCGCCGCCAATGACGCCACCCAGCAGCGCAAAGCACAGCGCCAATGCAACAACCCAGCCTGTGCCGCGCTTTTTCGGCTTTTTCGGCGGTTCCTGCGGCGCTTGATACTGATAGCTTGTGTAGTTGTTCTCTTCCATCTGAAATGCCCCCTTTGTTCTGTTCCTGTGCTTTTATTGTAACCCTTTTCGGTTAAGAACAACAGAAATTTCCGCGAAAAGAACGTGAAAAAATATGAAAAATTCTGTCACATTTTTCGCCCCGTGCATTCGGATCGTGAAGTCTTAAGCCCGGCTTAAGGCAGCGCAGCGCAAAGCAGAATATTTTGCCGTGCCACTTGACTTTTGCGGTCAAATCCGCTATAATGAAAGGGATCCGATCGGAAGGAGGAACCCCATGTCACGCATCCAATTGCTCGCCGGCGCTTCGGCAGCGCTGAACCTAGGCACAGCGCTTGCCGTTCTCATCGCCGTTTTCACCCGGTTTCCAACCGTTGAAGGGGACGGAAACCGCTTTCATAGCGGCGCAAAAACCTTCCGCTATTTCACAACCGACTCCAACCTGTTCGCCGCCCTCGCCTGCCTGATCCTGACCCCCTTCAGTCTGCGCATCGCCATCACCGGTGCCGGGACGCTGCCCGCCTGGGCACAGGCACTCAAATATACGGCGGTCTGCGCGGTCACCCTGACGCTGCTGACCGTGCTGTTCTTTCTTGCCCCTACGCAGGGCTTTGACAAAATGTTCGGCGGAGCAAACCTGTGGCTCCATCTCATCTGCCCGCTGGTTTGCATCCTCTCCTTCCTATTTTTCGAATCGCGGGAACGGCTGGACCTTTGGGTCACCTTCCCGGCGCTGGTCCCGATTCTGCTGTACAGCGCGGTCTACCTCGTCATGGTGGTCGTGGTTGGCGAAGACCGGGGCGGCTGGAAGGATTTTTACGGCTTCAACCGGGGCGGGAAATGGTATCTCGCCCTGCCGCTGATGCTCGGCACCGCCTACCTGATTGCACTGGGGCAGTGGGCACTATCCAATCTGGCATGGAGGTGGTTTGCATGAGCGACCCAAAACCGAAAATTCCGGAACGAAACCGCGACCTGCGGCGGCTGGTCCTGCGGCGCAGGCTGACCAAAGCCGGGCTGTACCTGCTGTGGCTCACGGCGCTGTACATCGGCGCGCAGAGCTTCAACGCAGGGCATGAGCACCACCCCATGCGGGGCTGGCAGCTGGCGCTTTGGTTCGGCATCGGTGCGGTAATCGGCTTTCTGCTGCTGCGCATGTGGGTCTTTCTGACCGACCGCCCCTTTGTCGGGACCGTCTCGCGGTCCGGTCTGTCGCATGACGTCAAAGGAGACGATTTCCGGCTCAACACCGCCATCCGTCTAATCGACGACCGCACCGGAAAGCGCCGCAGGATGCGGTTTGAGCAAAAAGAGGGCTTCTATCTTCTTTACCATGAGGGCGTGCGCGTGTGCAAGCTCCCCTTCCTCCCTTACCCGCTCCCCGACCCCGCCACCGTGCCCGTCCCGGAAACGAACGGAGACAACAAGACCGATGCCCGCACCGGCGGCGCTTTCTGCGTGGTCTGCGGCAGAATCAACCGCCCCGGTGCAGAAACCTGCGACAGTTGCGGGTTTTCTATCATTCAGCCGGAACAGGTTTTTGAAGATGCACACACGGGTTAAAAAGAAGGCTGCCAAATGAACCCTTTCATCTCTGCATGCGCAACCGATTCCG
>USMO01000069.1 GCA_900555785.1 uncultured Eubacteriales bacterium
ACCGGCATCATGGAGGAGATTGCGCTGGAGAATATGCAGCGGAACCCCTCGCGCAACTATTCGATCTGGGACACGGTCCTGTATGAAAAGGTCCGGTTTCAGGAGGGGCTGGAGCCGCTGCTCAACTGCGCCTGCTGCGCGGCAGAGATGGCAAACGGCAAAATTGCTTCGGTCACCGGCTTTCAGCTGACGACCTACACCTGGCACCGTGTGGAGGCGAAGATTTTCATCGACTGCTCCGGCGACAGCATTCTTGCCGGGCTGACCGGCGCCGAATACCGCGTTGGCAGAGAGTCGAAGGCTGCGCACGGCGAGGCGTTTGCGCGGGACGAAGCGGACCGCAAGACGATGGGCATGTCGCTCCTGATTCAGGCGCGCGAGACCGACCATCCGGTCCCCTTCACGCCGCCCGCATGGGCACACCGCTATCCGACCGACGAATCGATGCACAACAAGCCGCACACGATGCTGCGCGACCTGAACACGAACCATTTCTGGATTGAGTTGGGCGGCGAGAGCGACACCATCCGGGACACCGAAACGCTGCGGGACGAGCTGCTGAAGATTGCGCTCGGATGCTGGGATCACATGAAGAACCAGGGCGATCACGGCGCCGAGAACTGGGAGCTGGAATGGCTCGGGTTCCTGCCGGGCAAACGGGAGAGCCGGCGCTATGTCGGCGACTACATTCTGACGCAGCAGGATGTGGAGGAGGCGCGCTCGTTCCCGGACGAGGTTGCCTACGGCGGCTGGCAGATTGACGACCATCTGCCCGGCGGGTTCTATCTGATGGGCGGCAAGAACGGCAACTATCTGCAAAAGAAGCGTTTGCTCAAGCCCTACGGCATTCCGCTGCGGAGTCTGTATTCGGTCAACGTTCCGAACCTGATGTTTGCGGGCCGCAACATCAGCGCCACGCACATTGCGTTTTCCACCACGCGGGTGATGGGGACCTGCGGCGTGATGGGTCAGGCTGCGGGCACGGCTGCGGCTCTGGCGGTTGAGAAGGGCGTGCTGCCGCGCGGTCTGCTGGACGGTTACATCCCGCTTTTGCAGAAGCGTTTGATGGATGACGACTGCTATCTGCCGCACCTGCGCCGCGCTCCGGACCCGGTTGTGGGGCGTTCGGTCCTGTCTGCGGATTACGGCGATCCCTCGCTTTTGGTTGACGGTTTTGACCGCCGCGCCGAGGGCATGGACCACGGGTTCTACGGACGCACGAACAGTGCCATCACCTATCGGTTTGACAATCCGGAGCATCTGATTGGGGTTCGTCTGATTCTGGACAGCGATCTGGACCGGGAATACTGCGAAGGCAACCCGAATGTTGTTCACATTCCGATGCCGCTGTTCCAGGCTCGGTCCTACAACTACACGTCGTTCGGGTTCCCGACCTGCATGCTCAAGTCCTTCCGCTTGGAGGTTCTGAACGCCTCCGGGGATTGGGAGGTTCTGCACGAGGAGACCGAAAACTATCAGCGTTTTCTCCGCATCCCCTGCGATGTGGTCTGCTCCGGTTTGCGTCTGGTCCCGCTTCACACCTGGGGCAGCTCCGCGCTCTATCACCCCTACGCCGAGTCCGTCCATCTCTTCAACTTCGAACCGATCACGGAGTGATCGGGGGGTAAGGAAGAGAAAGAAGACCTTGGAGGGAGAAGGGGCCCCCTTTCAGAGGGGGTCCCTTCTCCCTCCAAACCTCCCTATCCTCCCCGAACTTTCCTGAGCCGGGTTTTGCGCCGGATACCGTTCAATCTTCCGTGCTGCGGAGCAAGACGCGGTGCGGCTGACGAAAGAAAGGACAAAACCCGGCTCAGGAAAGTTTTTGTTGGATTGGGGAGGTTCGAACTTTATAAAAAGAGCGGCTATCGCACTCCTTTGGTGAGCGGTAGCCGCTCTTTTTGCCCGGAGGGCAAAATTCGCTGTCGTTTGGTTTTTGGGGCTGGTCGATGCGTGATTCATACCGCTTTTGTCCGTCTTAGATACTGATTGACTGAATTGCCTCTGACCATCGGAGATCCCGCCTGCTGGTGCCCCTGCGGGGTTCGACTGGGCACCGAAGGTGCCTTGCTCTGAGATGACACAGAAGGTTATTCGGGACGTGAGTTATACAACTTACATCCGTCTTAGTTACTCTTAGATAAAAACGTGTGTTGTTCCTTATCTGCACTCCCCCGCCGAGCGAAGCAAGGGCGGGAACCACGAGGTTCCACCCCAAATCCCGCGTAGAGCCCCCTTCCGAGCGGACTCGAAGAGCCCGAAACTTCACCGCACAGGGCAACCGGATTAACAGCACATAAAAACTCTTTACGCCCTACCATCCGGTTGCCCCGTGCGGTGAAGTTCTTGGGTTCTTAGTGGTGACTGGTTGCGCAGCGTTGCTTCTACCGAAAGAAGCCCCTAAGCGGGGTTCGGGGCGGCGCCCCGAGGTCTTCCCTCTTTTTTTCAGCTTCAGTTCACGCGATGTTCAGAAAGGGGTGATACAATAAGAGGTAGATACCAAAGAAGGAGGATCGCGTCTTGCTTTCTCTCAAAAACATTACAAAAGTGTACCCCACGGGCGACACGAACGTGCAGGCGCTGCGCGGCATATCGATCGACTTCCGCGAGCACGAATTTGTCTCGATACTGGGACCGTCCGGCTGCGGGAAGACAACGCTGCTCAACATCATCGGCGGGTTGGATCAGTACACCTCGGGTGATCTGATCATCAACGGGGTGTCGACCCGGCGCTACAGCGACGCCGACTGGGACACCTACCGCAACCACTCCATCGGCTTCGTCTTTCAAAGCTACAATCTCATCCCGCACCAAACCGTCCTGGCGAACGTCGAACTGGCGCTCACCCTCTCGGGCGTGTCCAAGCGCGAGCGGAAACAGCGCGCGATTGAGGCGCTGAAACAGGTCGGGCTGTCGGCGCAGATTCATAAACGCCCGAACCAGATGTCCGGCGGGCAGATGCAGCGGGTCGCCATCGCACGTGCGCTGGTCAACGACCCCGACATCCTGCTGGCAGACGAGCCGACCGGCGCACTTGACACACAGACCAGCATCCAGATCATGGAGATTCTGCGCAGCATCTCCGAGAAAAAACTAATCATCATGGTCACCCATAACCCGGA
This sequence comes from uncultured Eubacteriales bacterium, assembly GCA_900555785.1. Taxonomy (GTDB): domain Bacteria; phylum Bacillota; class Clostridia; order Oscillospirales; family CAG-272; genus UMGS1865. The sequence continues at coordinate 3,120 of USMO01000069.1, forward strand.
CCTGGCGCGGCGCTACTCCAGCCGCATCATTAAGGTCCAGGACGGTCAGGTGGTCGGCGACAACAAGCCCTACCGCCCCGGAGAGCCGGAGCGCCCCGCCCTGCCGACGCTGTTCCGCAAAAAGCGCCGCTCCCCGCTTGCCATCGATGTTGAGGAGGCGCGGCGCGAGCAGTTCGGCGGGCTGGGCGGCAGGACCGACAGCAGCCGAAAGCCAAAAAAGAAACGCTCCATGTCCTTCTTTACGGCGCTTTCCCTGTCGCTGAACAACCTGATGACCAAAAAGGGGCGCACCTTTATGACCTCTTTCGCCGGGTCCATCGGCATCATCGGCATCGCGCTGATTCTGTCGGTTTCCTCCGGCGTGAATGCCTACATTGAATCGGTCCAGCGCGACACGCTTGCCAGCTACCCCATCGAGCTGCACGCCGAATCGGTTGACCTGACCGCGCTGGTCAACACACTGATGAACTCCAATTCCGACAGCGCGCACGACCACGACCGCAACAAGATTTACGAAAGCATGGTGCTGGGGCAGCTGATGAACGCGTTGGGTTCTGCCGGCACCGAAAGCAACGACCTGACCGCCTTCAAGAAATACCTGGAGAGCACCGCGGATTTTGACGGCTACCTCTCCGCAGTCCGCTACAGCTACGATTTCAACTGGAGCATTCTTGTCCGCGAGGGCAACGAGCTGGGCGGCAGCACCGGAAAAGTCGTCAAGCCGGACGTGACCGCATGGCTCTCCGGCATGAGCGGCTCGACCGGCTCTTCCTCGATGCAGTCCTCCTACAGCAGCATGATGGGCGGCGGGTTCCAGGTCTGGTCGCAGATGCTCGCGCCGCTGGACAAGAACGATTCCAACCTGGTCTCCTCGCTGGTCCGCGAAAAATATGAACTGATCGACGAGGGCGGCAGATGGCCCGAGGCTGCCAACGAAGTGGTGCTGATTGTGGACGAGCACAACGAAATCAGCGACCTTGCACTGTTTGCGCTGGGGCTTCGCACCGAAGAGGAAATGAACAAAGCGGTGCTTGCCGCGATGAACGGGCAGTCGGTCGATCTCTCCAATCGCAGATCCTGGACCTACGATGAAATCAAGCAGATGCGGTTCCGGCTCGTTCTGGCGTCGGAGTGCTACAAAAAGAACGCGGATGGGACCTACACCGACCTCTCGGAGACCGATGCCGGGCGCGAAACGCTCTACAGCGACAGCGAGCGCGGATTTTCGCTGCGGGTGGTCGGAATCGTGCGCCCGACCGATGACGCGACTTCGGCATTCATGAGCGGCAGCATCGGCTACACCGCCGCGCTGGCAGACGAAGCGATGGCGCGGACGCAGAAGCTCGGAATGCTGGACGAGCAGAAGAACTCCCCCGACATCGACATCATCACGGGGCAGCCCTTCAAGAGCGACAAGGTGATTACCGAGGAACAGAAGCGGACCGCGATTCACAACTACCTCGCGTCGCTCTCGGTTGACGAAGCGAAGGCATTCCTTTACCGCGTTCTGGCGCCCACGCCGAGCGAAGACCAGATTGCCGCAAAGGCAGCGGAAATCAATCTTTACCCCGAAGCGGCGCTGCGTCAGATTCTGTCGCAGGCGATCGGGTCGCTTGGGCAGGAGGGCATCACCGTTGACATGGTGATGGAAAATCCGAAGCTGAAGGCGATGGCAATTCAGGCAATCGCGGCTGCGATGGTGCAGGAAGAGCTGAACCAGGAAGCCTTTGGCGACAAGACGGTTGACGAGATGGAGGCGATGCTGACCTCCGCGCAGGTGGACAGTCTTTACGAAGAGGACGAGATTCCGCACGACTACTCCAAGTCGACCTATCAGAAGAACCTTGCGCTGCTCGGTGACGTAAACACCGACAAGCCGAGCGCCATTTACCTTTACGCTGCCACCTTTGAGGACAAGGACACAATCAGCGGTCTGATTGACGCTTACAACGCGACGGTTGAGGAATCCAAAAAGATTTCCTACACCGACTATGTGGGGCTTCTGATGTCCTCGGTGACCACAATCGTCAACGCAATTTCCTACGTGCTGATTGCGTTTGTGGCGATCTCGCTGGTGGTTTCCTCGATCATGATCGGCATCATCACCTACATTTCGGTGCTGGAGCGCACGAAGGAGATCGGCATTCTGCGCGCGATCGGTGCGTCCAAGAAGGATGTCGGGCGGGTCTTCAACGCGGAGACGCTGATTGTTGGGTTTGTTGCCGGCATGATCGGCATTGTTGCCACGCTGCTGCTCAATCAGGTTATCAACGTGATTCTGTTCCACTACACCGGCATTGCGGGCTTGCGCGCGGTTCTGCCGGTTGGTGCTGCCATCATTCTGGTGGCAATCAGCATGTTCCTGACCTTCATCGCCGGTCTGCTCCCCTCCGGTTTCGCCGCCAAAAAGAACCCCGTCGAAGCGCTGCGGTCGGAGTAAGGAAGGAAGACCTCGGGGCGTTGCCCCGAACCCCACTTAGGGACTTCTTGAAAGAAGTCCCTAAGAACCCCAAGAACTTAAACGAAGGGGCTGTTATGTAGCCGTTTGCGTTGGTACGAATTTAGCCCCCTCTTCATCTCGAACGAAGAGGGGGCTTTTGTAGCCATTTGCGTTGGTACAAACTTATCCCCCCTCTTCAGTCGCGTGAGCGACTGAAGAGGGGGGATAAATTGAATCCCGCCATTACTTCTTAAAAGAAGCCCCCTAAGGCCCCCAAGAACTTGAACAAAGGGGCGGTTGTGTAGCCGGTTACACCGCAAAAAGCGCCGTGTGTCAATTTTGACACACGGGCGCTTTTTTGTTCTGTTCGGGCTTATTTTCCATCGGTCGGGTAGAAGAAGCCGAACCAGCAGACGGCATCGTCGGGGATGCGGCGAATGGAGCCGGTTTGCAGGTAATCGCCGAGCGTCTGGCGCGCGGTTGCGGTCGATATGCCGCCGTCCTGAATGGCTGGCGGGATTTCGCCGAACAGCGCGCGGTACGCCATATGCGCGCCGACATACCCGGCAAGCGGCTTGCTGTGCCCGTGCTGGTCGTTGATGCAGAATTCGGACCGGCTGATTTTCTGATAGCGAATCAGGGCATCGATCTCCCCTTTCCAATCCAGGCAAATCACGTCCCACTTCCGGCAGGCAGAGGACACGACCGACTCCGATTCGTTATGCGCCGGGAAGGCAGCCAGCACCGTGCCCGACTTCCGGCAGGCGTCCCGGACCGCACCGAGGGCATCCACGTCCACGCTGCTGTAGAAGCCGCACATCAGCACCGCGCCAAACTCGCCGTTTGAGATTCTGCGAATGTATTCCGGGTAGTTTTCCGTATAGCGCTGCACGGTTGCATAACCGATGGAGACCGCCTCGATGTCCACCTTTTTCCCGCCGGCATCGCACATTGCCTGCAGCGTATATCCGACCATCGAGGTCCCGATAAAGCTGTTTCCGAGAATCAGAACCGAGGTGCGCCTTTGGGACCCGAAATCGGACAGCAGCTGCATGCCGGGGTCGGTTACCAGCTGCTCCGACTCGGCATTGGTCAGGCGGTGCAGCGAAAAGGGCGGCAGTTCGGAATAGTCCACCTCAAAGACCAGATAGCGCGTGCCGGATTTCCCCGCATACGCCAGCCGGACCCGCCGCATGTATCCGCAATCGCCGTAGGTCCCGTCCCGCAGGATGCAGGTTTCCGTTACAATGCCGGAATAGTTCTGCTCCTGCGCATGCTCGAGACAATTTCCGGTGTGCTCCGGCTCCTTATCGGTTTCATAGATTCTGCCAACCTGCGTGCCGTCCCGGAGAATCCGATACTCCTCTCCGTCCGACACCCGCACCGTCTGCCATTCCGCAGGGAGCGACACCGACAGCACGGATTCGGAATAGAATCTGCCGAAATAGCAGGTCCGCATCAGGCTCGGCTGGCGGCATTCCACCTTCCGGTATCCGGTGTCCGGCACGGGCTGCGTTTCGGTCTCCGTCCCGGTCTCCCCGCTCGCGGCGGGTGGGGTACTCCCCTTCCGGCAGCCGGCAAAACCGCTGCAAAGCAACAGGAGCAGCAACAAGCAGCAAAGCGTTCGTTTCATGGTTTCCTCCTCGTTTTCCGGGCGCGTGGCTCCGGCTGTCAGTTCCGGCCTTGGTCGTAGGTATCCAGGAAATGGTGTACCGTCCCCTTCTGTTTATAGGCAATGACGGTATCCAGGCAGACGTTCTCCACGCTGCGGAAAATCGCGTTTTCCACGCCGGGATTGACCTTTTTCAGCTTCCGGATCAGTTCTTTAATCTCCTGTCGCTTGGAGTGGTTCTGCCCGTTGTTGCAGGTGGTGCAGGTGTCGGTAAACTTGCAGGCACACTGAATGAAATGCAGCCCGTTGCTGTCCCGCCACGACTTGATGTCGTCCTCGCGGATGAGGTACATGGGGCGAATCAGTTCCATACCGGCAAAGTTGGTGCTGTGCAGCTTGGGCATCATGGTTTGAATCTGCGAGCCGTAGAGCATGCCCATCAGGATGGTTTCAATCACATCGTCATAGTGGTGCCCCAGCGCAATCTTGTTGCAGCCCAGCTCGCGCGCATAGGTGTAAAGATGCCCGCGGCGCATCCGGGCGCAGAGGTAGCAGGGCGACTTATCACTGTTGTTGGCGACATCAAAGATGTTCGTCTCAAATACTGTGATGGGAATATGCAGCAGCGCGGCGTTGCTCTCGATCTTCTGGCGGTTGATTTCATTATAGCCGGGGTCCATGACGAGGTAGACGAGCTCAAACGGAACC
>USMO01000070.1 GCA_900555785.1 uncultured Eubacteriales bacterium
TCTGCCCGCAGACCGTCCAGCGCCTGGCGCTGTCACAGCTCGGCGGTCTCCTCGCGTCCCCGCTGAACGGCGTCCCATTCTGCCTGCCTGCGGGCAAGCTCGCGGTCAAATTCCGCGTTGCGCACCTGGGATGCGATTTGCGCGTAGTCGGATTCGTTTACCTGAAAAACAGACCCGCATTTCGGGCATTTGATCTCTTGCATACAAGCCTCCTATCGTCCGGCGTCCAAGTTTTCCACAGCCGCCGCAAGCGGGGCGGGACGACTTTTCCACCGCAAATTTGTCGTGCGACATGCTACTTTTCCACAATTCGCCCGCCGCCCACAAAAGCGCCGGAAATCGGCTTTTTTGCAGGACGTCTGTGCGTAATTCACGAATTTTTCGGGCGCAAAAACGCAGAAGAGCAGCAGAGCGGAAGTTTTACACACGGTTTTCCACAGCCTGTGGAAAACTTTCCGACAACCGGGTTTTCCACAGGGTTTTCTGCTTTTCCACAGCCCGGCGGTGGAAAACCGAACGAGCCGGGAACCCCAAAAGAAGCTCCCGGCTTGCCCGCTGTCGGTTATTGGAAAATGCCGAGGATCAGGTCTGCCAGACCCAGAATCTGCGGCAGGAACCGGCAGATCAGCGCTGCCGCGACCGCGCACGCAACCAGCGTCAGAATGACCGACAGGCTGCCGGAGCCCTTGCGCTCGTAGCGGACCTCCGCTTTGTAACGCAGCTCCTCCGGAATGTAAAAGCGCGCGGAGGAAAGGTCTTTGTCCGTCAGTGCCGGTTCCCCTACGGTCCCGGCGGCTTTGACCAATTCTCCGATTGCCCCGCTTCGGCGAAGCTGATTACGAATTGAAATGTTGTGGAAATATCCAAGCTCCCGCAGGCTCTTCGCCGTGTCGGGCGTGTTGCAGCCATCCCGCAACAGACGCCGGATAAACCCGCCGTGTACCGTCTTGACATAGCAGGAGCACACGGCTGCAACCATTAGACCGACCGCAATGCCGAGAATCAGATTCTTTACAATCGAGCCGGTCTGTGTGCTAACTGAAAAATGTTGATATTCTCCGAGGTCGACCGAGAAATACGTTTCGTCGAAATAGTCGATCAGTTCGCGGAACACCGACCCCTGATACCATTCCAGCAGCTTTTCCCAAATCGTCCCGGCGAATGCTGCCATCTGCGAAACCAACATCGCAACCTCCCCAAACGGTTATTTTTTGATGACATCCAGCCCGATATACTTCCGCAGGACTTCCGGAACCGTCACCGAGCCGTCCGCGTTCTGGTTCTGTTCCACCAGAGCCGGGAAAATGCGGCTGGTTGCCAGACCGGAGCCGTTCAGCGTGTGCAAATATTCGGTCTTTCCGTTTGCGCGCTTGACCCGCATCATGCCGCGACGCGCCTGATAATCCCGTGCGTTCGAGACCGAGGAGACTTCCTTGTAGCCGTTCATCGACGGAATGTTAATCTCAATGTCGTAGGTTCTTGCCATTGATGCCGAGCAATCCCCTGCCGCCAGCTTCACCGTGCGGAAGTGGAACCCAAGCCCCTTGACCAGGTTCTCGGCGTTTGCAACCAGCTCTTCAAAGGCTTCATCGCTTTTCTCCGGCAGCGTGTACTGCACCATCTCTACCTTGTTGAACTGGTGACCTCTCACCATGCCGCGTTCGTCCGCGCGGTAAGAACCGGCTTCGCGACGGAAGCACGGGGTGTAGGCAAAGTATTTCTTCGGTAGGTCTGCCTCGGTCAGAATCTCGTCCTTGTGGAGCGTTACCAGTGCGGTCTCGGCGGTCGGGAGCATGAATCTGCGGCGCTCGTCCTCTGCAACGTCGAGCCAGTAGACCTCATCCTTGAATTTCGGGAACTGTCCGGCTGTCAGGCCGCACTCATACCCAAGCATATGCGGAACCAGCATGAACTGGTAGCCGTTTCCGATGTGGAAATCAATGAAATAGTTTAGAATCGCCCACTCCAGGCGTGCGCCAAGTCCGGAATAGATCCAAAAGCCGTTTCCGGAGAGCTTTGCGCCGCGTTTGTAGTCGATCAGACCCAGGTCGGTGCAGAGGTCCACGTGATTCTTCGGCTCAAAATCGAATTTGCGCGGCTCGCCGAAGTAGCGCAGCGGCTGGTTGTTTTCCTTCCCGCCGGGCAGCAAATCGGGATCCGGCAGGTTCGGCAGCCCCAACAGGAAGGAGGTCAGCTGCGTTTCCACTTCTTTCAGCTTTTCGTCGTTCGCTTTTGCGCGATTGCCAAGTTCTTTCATCTCGGCAAAAATTGCCGTCGTGTCTTTCCCTTCCTTTTTATATTGGGGAATCAGCTTGGTTGTTTTGTTCTGCTCTGCCTTCAGAGTCTCCGTCTCGGCAATCAGCGCGCGGCGCTCGCTGTCCAGACGGATGATGTTCTCCACATCCTCTTTTGCGTCTTTTCCTTTTGCAGCAAGGCGTGTAACCACCTCATCGGGGCACTCCTTGATATATTTAATATCGATCATGATCGTTTCCTTTCTGCTGTTCGTTCCGGTCTTTCTCGGTCAGTTTGCGTTGTCTTCGTCGGAAAAGAAGGTATTTCCGCAAAGTCTGCGCAGCAGATCCTCCAGATCGCTGTCATCGGAGTAGGCCAGCTCCACCACTTTCTTCTTCGGTGTCTGCAGAATCTTCACTTTTCTGCCCAAAGAGGAGACCGCGCGACGCTCCAAGTCCTTCATGTAGCTCTTTCTCTGAATTTCCTCGTTGCTCAAATTACTTTCAGCGCTGCTCGGTTCGTAGTTCATCAGCCGAATGGTGCGCTCCACATCGCGAACGGAGAGATCTTTTTCAATGATTTTGTTTGCCAGAGACAGCATTTGGTCACTGCTTTTCAGCCCAAGCAGCGCACGCGCGTGTCCTGCGGAGAGTTTTCCGGCTTTGACAAGTTCCAGAACCTCATCCGGCAGGTCCAGCAAGCGCAGCAGGTTCGCAATTGCCGAGCGGCTTTTTCCAACCTGCTTGGAGACTTCCTCCTGCGTCAGGTGAAATCCGTCCAGCAGTGTCTGGTATGCCAAGGCTTCTTCGATGGGGTTCAAATCTTCCCGCTGCACGTTCTCGATGACCGAGACCTGCGCGGCTTTCAGATCGTCGCCGTCCAGAATCACAGCAGGAATTTCGCTCAAACCAGCCATTTTGGCCGCTCTCCAGCGGCGTTCCCCTGCCAGAATTTCGTAGGTTCCGGCGTTGTTCTTGTTTTCTCTGACCACAATCGGCTGAATGACGCCAAATTGTGCGATAGAATCCGCAAGTGCTTCCAGCGGCTCGCGGTCGAAAGTCTTTCGCGGTTGATCGCTGCGGGGCTCGATTTCAGAGATGCGCAGCGTATTGGCTGCAGAAGCGGCGCTCGCTGCCTCTGCGGGGGGCGTGTTATCAAACATCAGGGAGTAGAAATCTCTCCCGATTGCATTGCGTTTTGCCATGTTCTTTCTCCAATCCGCTTCAGATGCGCTCTACCAGTTCTTTTGCTACGTTCATGTACTCTTTTGCGCCTTTCGAGCGCTTCCCGTGGTAGTAAACCGGCATTCCAAAGCCGGGGGCTTCGGAAATCTTCACGTTTCTGGAGATTGTCGTTTCGAACAGACGGTCAGCATAGTGCTTTTTCAGCTCGTTGATGACCTGAACCGACAGCAGCAGTCGGCTGTTGTACATCGTAATCAGAATGCCGGTGACGTTCAGTTCCTTGTTATAATGCTGCTTGATACGGCTGATGGTAAACATCAGTTGCGAAAGCCCTTCCAGAGCGAAAAATTCACACTGCATTGGAATCACAACGCCGTCACTCGCGGTCATGGAGTTGACGGTCAGCATGCCAAGCGAAGGCGGGCAGTCAACGATGATGTAATCGTAGGTTTCCTTAGCTTTTGCAAGCTTTTTCTTCATAATATATTCGCCGTTTTCAGTGTCGCCAAGTTCATATTCGGCACGAGCGAGCGTTGTGTGTGTCGGAATGATGGAAAGATTGTCAAAATGCGTCTGGATAATTGCCTCTTCAGTCGGCATATCGGTCGTCAGCACCTCAAAAATAGTGTTTTTTAGATTCTTCTTCATCAGCCCGACACCACTGGTTGCATTTCCTTGTGGGTCAAGATCAATCAAGAGTACTTTGTAGCCCAGCACACCGAGTGATGCGGCAATATTGACAGCGGATGTTGTTTTTCCAACTCCACCCTTCTGGTTGCAGAACGAGATGATTTTTCCCATATCGGTTCCTCCTTTTCCTTTCTGGTCCTGTCCGATTTCTGTTGCTTCTATTATATCACATTCTATAAAAAAATACAAGTGCTTTCCACATATTTTCACAAAATTTTTATTGAGGAAAATGTTTCACGTGAAACAAAAAAGAGACGCGTCTACGGGCTAACTATGGTGGTAAATTGTTTCACGTGAAATATAAAATGGGGGCACAGTGATTGTTTCACATGAAACAATAAAGCGTCAAAATAAAAAATGTTTCACGTGAAACATATCTCGCCGAAGTGGAGGATTGTTTCACGTGAAACATTTTACTTGTTATAAGGGCTTTTTCAAAATTGCTGCGTACTGCCGCGGATATTGTGGCGGCGTTTGACAGACCTTGCGAATCAAAATGATTGCCCGGGATTCTTCGATACTGCCTTGCTTTAATGCTTTATGTTCGATGCTTTCTACTTCACCGCCAAGTGTCTGGATGGCGGTGCTTGCCTCGGCAGCTTCTGCATCTCCTGCTGCGCCTTTTAAGGCGATTAGCAACCCGCCAACTTTAATGTATGGAAGAATCAACTCTACCAGGACGGATAGCTTTGCAACAGCGCGGCTGGTTCCAACATCGAAGTTGCCTTTCATACGGGCAAGAGATGGGTCTTCGATTCTGGCACAAAGCGGATTGAGATTGCTCATTTTCTGCGATGCCGCTGCGGCTTGCACGAAGGCAATCTTTTTTGCGGTGCTGTCGACGGCTGTAATTTGCAAATCCGGACGCGCAATGGCGAGTGGAACACTCGGGAACCCGCCGCCGCATCCAACGTCCAGGACGGTTGCTTCTTGCGGGAAATACGGCTCGGCGAGCAGACAGTCGGCGTAATGCTTGACGATGATGTCCGGGACTTCGCGAATGGCAGTCAGATTGGTGTGAGCGTTGACGCGGCAAAGTAACTCGGTGAAGGCTTCAAAACGATGGGATATTTGCTCGGTACAGAAGCGGTCGAGACCGTTCTGCTTCAGAATGGCGCGAAATTGGCTGTCGAAGTCGTAGGTTTCCACGGTTTTTCTCCTTCTTTTTTGAAAATGCGAAACGGAAATGCGAGACGGAACATCTGTACCTCTGTTAATGTAATCCGAGATAAATCAGCAAAACAGAGATGTCGGCGGGATTGACTCCACTGATTCGGGATGCCTGCCCAATGGTGAGCGGACGAATTTTGATCAGCTTTTGCGCAGCTTCCGTGCGAAGTCCTTTGATTTGCATGTAATCCATCGTTTCCGGCAAGACGCGATCTTCAAGACGACTCAGCCTGCGGACCTCGGCGAGTTGCCGGGTGGCATAACCGGCATATTTAATGTCGGATTCGACAGTCAGACGTTCGGCCGGCATCAGGTCGGGGCGGTCTGGGTCAATTTCTGCAAGGAGTGCATAGGAAATGGCGGGTCTACGCAGCAGATCAGCGAGCGATGCGCCGGATTTGAGCGGCGTTTCAGCGTGCTCTTCCAAAAACGGGTTTGCGGCAAGAGGAGAGCTGATTGTGCGCTCCAACCGCTGCTTTTCGGCTTCTATCCGTGCCTGTTTGGCGAGAAATGTCGCATATCTGTCATCATCAATCAGTCCGATCCGATGCCCAACCGGTGTTAGACGACTGTCCGCATTGTCCTGCCGCAGCAAAAGACGGTATTCCGACCGCGATGTCATCATCCGGTATGGCTCGTTGGTCCCCTTAATGACCAAGTCGTCAATCAGCGTGCCGATATAGCTTTCCGATCGCGCCAGAATGACCGGAGGCTGTCCTTTTAGCTTTTGCGCTGCATTGATACCGGCAATCAGCCCCTGCGCGGCGGCTTCTTCGTAGCCGGAGGTTCCGTTAAACTGCCCGGCGCCGAACAGCCCGGAAATCTGTTTGAATTCCAGCGTTGCGTCCATTTGCGTCGGATCGGCGCAATCATACTCGATGGCGTAGGCGTACCGCATGATTTCGGCATGCGAAAACCCCGGGAGCGTGCGGAGCATTTCGTGTTGTACATCGGTTGGCAGGGAAGTGGAAAAGCCCTGAATATACATCTCCTCGGTGTCGGATCCGAGCGGTTCCACAAACAACTGGTGGCGCTCCTTATCGGCAAATCGGACCAGTTTGTCCTCGATGGAGGGGCAATAGCGCGGTCCGGTACCGTGAATTTTACCGGAATACATGGCGCTGCGCGTCAGATTGTCGAGAATGACGCGGTGCGTTTCGGCGTTGGTGTAGACGATGTGGCAGGGGAGCTGCGCGGTGTTTTGCAGATAATCGGACGCTGTTTCGGCGCTGAACGGGATCGGTTCATTCTCGCCGGGCTGCTCTTCCAACTTGGAAAAGTCAATGCTGCGGCGGTTGACCCGCGCGGGAGTTCCGGTCTTGAAGCGGCGCAGCACAATTCCTTCCTTTATAAGAGACGCAGAAAGCCCTTTGGCAGGGAGCAGGCTGTCCGGCCCTGCGTCATAGCTGACATTGCCGACGAAAACGGTGCCCTCCAGATAGGTTCCGGTTGCTACGACAATGGCGCGGCAGGACCAGACCTCTCCGAGTTTTGTCTCAAGTCCTACGACATGCTTGATGCCATCCGGCGTTGCTTCGGTCCGGATTGCGACAATCTCTGCCTGGACAAGGCGCAAGTGCGGCGTGGTTTCCAGCGTGTGCTTCATCAGGCGCTGGTATTGCTTGCGGTCTGCCTGGACGCGCTTGGATTGCACCGCTGCGCCTTTTCCGAGGTTCAGCGTTCGGGATTGCAGCGTCACGCGGTCGGCTGCTCTGCCCATTTCGCCACCCAGTGCGTCAATCTCAAAGACCAAATGTCCTTTTGCGGTACCGCCAATAGAGGGATTACAGGGCATGTTTGCAACAGCATCAAGCGAGAGGGTAAAGAGGACGGTTTCGACGCCCATTCGCGCTGCTGCGAGCGCTGCCTCGATTCCGGCGTGTCCTGCGCCGATGACGGCTAGTTCTGTTTGAAGTTCCTGATTACTCATATTAAAATAAGAATTAGTCTTGATAGCTAAATGTATTCAAGTAAGCTGCCTGTTCGGCGGTGAGGCTGTCCATGCGGATGCCGTTTGCGGCAAGTTTAATGGCTGCAACCTCGCGGTCGATCTCTGCCGGGACGGCATGTACGCCTGGACGAAGTGTGCCGCGCGTCCGTGCCAGGTATTCCAGACTCTTTGCCTGGATGCCGAAGGACATGTCCATAATCTCGGCGGGGTGTCCGTTTCCGGCGGCAAGGTTGACCAATCTGCCGTCTGCCAGCAGGTTGAGGACCCTGCCGTCCTGCATGCGGTAGCCCCGGATGTTCGGTTTGCGTTCCCATACCTCAACCGCCAGCCCTTCCAGGTCGTGTTTGTTGATTTCTACATCGAAATGCCCGCTGTTGGCGAGCAGCGCGCCGTCCTTCATGACCTCGAAATCCGCGCGCGTCAGGACGTCCCGGCAGCCGGTGAGGGTGACGAACAGGTCCCCGACCTTTGCCGCCTCATGCATGGGCAGGACCGTGAAGCCGTCCATCGTTGCCTCCAGCGCCTTGATCGCCACGACGTGCGGCGGCTGGGGCGGCGAAGGCCTGAACAGGTCGCCGAGGCGTTTGCCGCGGCTCTCCAGGTAACGTTTCAACGCATAGGC
>USMO01000071.1 GCA_900555785.1 uncultured Eubacteriales bacterium
CCCTCCCTCTCCAAGGTCTTCCCCCCTTACCTCATCTTCTCCAGCGCTGCGAGGATGCCCGTGAGCTTTTCGCGGTAGGCGGCGAGCTTGGAGCGCTCCGCTTCAACAACTGCAGCAGGAGCCTTGGCAACAAAGGATTCGTTCGAGAGCTTCTTCTCCGTGCGAAGAATCTCAGCCTCCATCTTCTCCTTCTCGGACGCCAAGCGCGCCTTCTCCTTCTCCAAATCAATCAACTCCGCAAGCGGCAAATATACCACAGCGGAATCGGTCACCACCTGAACCGCATTGTCCGCACTCACCACATCCGCAGGGAAACGCTCAGCCACCTCCACAGCGGAAGCCGACGCCAAACGCATAAAGAACGCATGCGTCGAAGAGCCGAACGACTCCGCATACTTCGTCGCAAGATAAATCTTCGCCTTCCGCGACGGCACAATGTTCATCTCGTTCCGGCGTAACCGAATCGCCTTGATCACCCCAATCACCCGCGACAGCGACAGCGACTCCGCAGGGAAATCCAGCGCCGCATCCGGCTTCGGGTAGGACGCAATCACAATGCTCTCGGGCGCACCCGCACCGTGCGGCAAAGCCTGGTAAATCTCCTCCGTGATGAACGGCATGAAGGGATGCAGCAGCTTCAGAATGCCCGTCAGCACATAGCAAAGCACATTCTGCGCCACCAAATTGCCCGCAGTCTCCTTTTCGGCAAGACGGCTCTTGGTCAGCTCAATGTACCAGTCGCAGAAAACATCCCACACGAAATCGTAAACCGACGAAAGCGCCACGCCCACCTCGTAGTGGTCCAGCGCGTCCACAACCGTCGTAACTGCCTTGTTATACTCGGTCAGAATCCATTTGTCCTCCGGCGTAAGCTCGGCGGCAGCCGGCAGCGCGTAGCTGTCAATGGTCAGATTCATCCGCACAAAGCGGGAGGCATTCCACAGCTTGTTCGCAAAGTTCCGCGCCGCCTCCATCTTCTCTTCGGAGAAACGCATGTCGTTTCCGGGCGAGTTGCCGGTCGAAAGCGCAAACCGCAAAGCATCGGCGCCGTAGCGGTCAATCACCTCCAGCGGGTCAATGCCGTTGCCCAGCGACTTCGACATCTTCCGCCCCTGCGCGTCACGCACCAGCCCGTGAATGAACACCGTGTGGAACGGGACCTCGCCCATCTGCTCCAGCCCCGAGAAAATCATCCGCGCAACCCAGAAAAAGATGATGTCGTAGCCCGTCACCAGCACGCTGGTCGGGTAATACTTCGCCAGATCGGCAGTCTTTTCGGGCCAGCCCAGCGTTGAGAACGGCCAGAGCGCCGAGGAGAACCACGTGTCCAGCACGTCGCTGTCCTGCTCCACCTTGTGGCTGCCGCACTTCGGGCAGACCGTCCTCGCGCGACACCACCATCTCGCCGCAGTCGCGGCAGTAGAACGCCGGAATCCGGTGACCCCACCACAGCTGACGCGAAATGCACCAGTCGTGAACGTTTTCCATCCAGTTGATATAAATCTTCGAGAAGCGCTCCGGCGCGAACTTCACCCGTCCGTCCTTCACAACCTCCAGCGCCGGCTTTGCCAGCGGCGCCATCTTTACAAACCACTGGTCCGATGTAATCGGCTCCACGGTCGTGTGGCAGCGGTAGCAGGTGCCGACGTTGTGCGCGTGCGGTTCCACGCTGACCAGATACCCGTGCGTTTCCAGGTCTGCCACCAGCGCCTTGCGCGCTTCGTAGCGGTCCATCCCCGCGTACTTGCCGCCGTAGGAGTTGATTGTCGCGTCGTCGTTCATCACCTTGATAATCGGCAGGTTGTGCCGCTGACCGACCAGGAAGTCGTTCGGGTCGTGCGCAGGCGTAATCTTCACGCAGCCGGTCCCGAAGCCGATTTCGACGTACTCATCGGCAATGACCGGAATCTCGCGCCCGACCAACGGCAGAATCAGCGTCTTGCCGATCAGGTGCCGGGTTTTCTCGTCGTTCGGATTGACCGCAACCGCCGTATCGCCGAACATGGTCTCGGGACGGGTGGTTGCAACCTCGACGTACTGTCCCTCTTCGCCCTTGATCGGGTAGCGGATGTGCCAGAAGCTGCCCTGCTGTTCGGAGTATTCGACCTCTGCGTCCGAGAGCGCCGTGATGCAGTGCGGGCACCAGTTGATGATGCGGTTGCCGCGGTAAATCAGCCCCTTTTCGTAGAGGTTGACGAACACCTCGCGCACGGCTTTCGAGCAGCCCTCGTCAAAGGTAAAGCGCTGCCTGGTCCAGTCGCAGGAGGCGCCCAGCTTCTTCAGCTGCCCCGTGATGCGCGCCTCGTATTTGTCCTTCCACTGCCACACGCGCTCCAGGAACTTCTCGCGCCCGAGGTCGTAGCGGGTCAGACCCTCCTCCACGCGCAGGCGTTCCTCGACCTTGATCTGCGTTGCAATGCCGGCATGGTCGGTGCCCGGGACCCACAGGGTGTTATAGCCCTGCATCCGCTTATAGCGCACCAGGATGTCCTGCAGCGTTTCGTCCAGCGCGTGCCCCATGTGGAGCTGCCCCGTGACGTTCGGCGGCGGGATGACCACCGAAAAATGCTCCGCTTCGTTGGTCACGTCAGGCGTGAAATAGCCCTTGTCGCACCAGGTCTTGTAGATGCGATCTTCAAATTCTGCCGGTTGGTAGGTCTTCGGCAGTTCCTTCTGCTGATCCATACTGTCCTCCGTAAATTTAGGTACTGAAAACAAAAAGCCCCCGTCCATCAGGACGTGGAGCACGCGGTACCACCTGATTTTATACACGCCGAGCGCGCGTATACCCTCTCTCCGATAACGGCGGCACCGTTGCGGACTACACACGGATTTTCCCCGCTTCCCCCGCACCGCTACAAAGTGACTTCTGCCGTTTTCCCTCTCAGGCTCGCACCAACCGCCCGTTCTCTTGGCAGGAAGCCCGGCGTACTCCTCTCTGTCACAGCGTTTACGGAATTAGTATATCACATTTTCCCCGGCTTGTCAACAGGTACAACAACATTTTTTCGGGCATTTTGTAGTGTTACAACAGATGCGAGACCAAAAGCAAAAAAATTATAGAAAAAGTGATTGAGTTCTGATAGAATAGAATTACCCCTATCTCGCTATGCCCCCTCATCCGGCTTCTTCTCTTTCATTGGAATACTTCCCAAAATCAAAGACACGAGAAGCAGCGGAAATCCAAAAAGCAGCATTGCATCAGCAAGAGGGATTCCGTTTTCAATTCGATTCAGATTTATGATTCCGTGGGCTTCAAGCCACGGCAGCAAAAACATTGGGATCGCCAGAATTGCCGAAAGAATCCAGCAGACCTTCGCCGCCCCATGCGGCTGATTTTTGAGAAGCTTATAGCAGCTTCTGATAAAGGAAAGCGCAAACAGAAACATCGGAATGAGCCCAAACAAGACGGTTCCTGTCAAACCAACCTGTACTTCAAGCATCATTCTGGAATCGTTCGCATATTCCGCCTCAAGCATGTGATACACACTGATTAACCAAATCAATTCTTCGACCACAGAAGCAACGAACAGCAAAAGGCTGACACCTAAAAACACACGGCTTTTTCGATTGCGCATGACTGCTTCTCCCTTTTACAATGTTAGATTCTCATTTTTATTATAGCACAGAAGCAGTTCTTTGTCAATCGTCATTTTATTGATTTTCACAGTCAAAAAGTCATGTTAGAATCAGTTCAAGCCGCGGCAAAGAAACAAAACTCCGCACCCGTTTCCGGGTGCGGAGCGAATTAAACGTTGCTACATTCATTATCTTGTTCTTTATCGTTATTCTGCTTTTTACGGATGCTGCACAGAAGGAAGGACACAAGCGCGACCGGAATTTCCGTCAGTAAAAGCGAGTTCACCTTTAATGAAACAGTTGTGCGCCCGCTCGTAAGATCCACCACGCCCCTAAATACCAATATCTGAAAAACAAAAGCGGAAAAAGACAGGACAGCCGAAAACAACCAGCAAATTCTGATGATTCCCTTTGGCTCATATTTCAGAATCCGGTAAACACTTCTGATACAAGAAAGCTCCACAAGCAAAGACGGACCTACCAGTACGATATACACAAACGTCGCATATACAGCTTCCTGCCTATACTGCTCTATATCGCTTGGATATGAGGGCGGTAATGTTTCCGTTTGAGCCTCCCGAACCAATAATCCCATCCTCACTAAATAGTATGCGAGAGATGCTATAAACAAAGCCAAGCCAACCCAGAAAAACAATTGATGTTTCCTTACTTTTATGACCCCTATCCCTCGTCAGGCTTCTTCTCTTTCATTGGAATACTTCCCAAAATCAAAGACACGAGAAGCAGCGGAAATCCAAAAAGCAGCATTGCATCAGCAAGAGGGATTCCGTTTTCAATTCGATTCAGATTTATGATTCCGTGGGCTTCAAGCCACGGCAGCAAAAACATTGGGATCGCCAGAATTGCCGAAAGAATCCAGCAGACCTTCGCCGCCCCATGCGGCTGATTTTTGAGAAGCTTATAGCAGCTTCTGATAAAGGAAAGCTCAAGCAGAAACATCGGGACGAGTATAAATACGACTGCACCGGTCATACCAACCTGTATTTCCAGCATCATTCTGGAATCGTTCGCAAATTTTACCTCATACAACCGATACTCGCCAGTTATCCGAATCAGTTCTTCGACCACAGAGGCAGCAAACAGCACCAGGCTGACACCCAAAAACACACGGCTTTTTCGATTACACATGATCGTTTCTCCCTGTTACAATGTTCGATGTTCATTTTTATTATAGCACAGAAGCAGTTCTTTGTCAACACTTTTATTGATCATGCTTCATAGTCGAAAGGCGATCCTTCACGCTCATCAAAAAATCGTATGTTTCCGGATGTCGAGATTTGATTTCGTCAAAGGAATATTGCCCGTTATGATCGCCTTTCCCGTAATAACCGGCTAAAACAGCATCTCCAAGCCAGCCTTCATAATCATATGGAAGAGAAAAAACTCTTCTCCGGCTTGCTTTTTCACTGCTTTTTCAGCCTTTAGGGCAAATGGTTGATCTTGCTTGAAAATATATTCACCCCGCCTTTTGCTTCGGTGTGAACGCTTTTGGTCTACAGTCTGAGGGGACTTCTCCAAAAGAAGCCCCCGAGTGGGCTTGGGCAAAGCCCAAGGTCTTCATACAACCAACGGTCAACATTTTTTCCGGGGAAGGGGTTTTCTTTTTGGGGCGGGTATGGTATAATGATAGGAGAGGCGGCGGGCGCTGCCGGAAGAGAACGGGTGGGGTGATGATTTGAAGAAGACTGGAAATGGGAAGTTGCGGCTGGTCGGGTCGTTTTTGCAGGGGTCACGGTGCTGGTTTGCGCTGGCGATTCTGTCAACGGTCGGGCTGGCGCTTACGAATATGCTCACGCCGCAGATTGTCCGCGTGACGGTGGACTCGGTGCTGGGGACCGAGCCGCTGGACCTGCCGGGATGGCTTGCCGGGTGGATCGGGTCCATCGGCGGGGTGGCGATGCTGCGGGAGAAGCTGTGGATCATCGGCATTGCCATTGTCGCGGTGGCGATTTTCGGCGTTGCGTTCTACTACGGCTCGCGGGTGTTCAATACCCGGGCAGCCGAAACGCTGGTCAAGACCATGCGCGACCGGGTCTTTCGCCATCTGCTTGCTCTGCCGGACGAATGGTATCAGGAGCAGCACACCGGCGACATCATCCAGCGCTGCACGTCGGACATCAACATGGTCAAGGACTTCCTGTCCGAGCAGCTGGTGTCGGTGTTCCGCATCATTGTCATGCTGGCGCTGTCGCTGTTTTTCATGTTCTCGCTCAACGTCAGACTGACCCTTGTCGCGCTTGCGGGCGTGCCGGTTCTGCTGGCGTCATCGCTTTTGTTCCACCGCAGGATCGGTCCCGAATTTGAAATTTGCGATGAGAACGAGGGCAGGCTGTCGGCCATTGTGCAGGAAAACCTGACCGGCGTGCGGGTGGTCCGCGCGTTCGGCCGGGAGGTGTACGAGACCGAAAAATTCGACCGGCAGAACGACCACTACCTCGGGCTGTGGGACCGCGTCAACCGCATGCTCATCCGCTACTGGTGCATTGCAGACCTGATTGCAAACACGCAGGTGATGCTGCTGGTCGTGTTCGGCGCGGTGCTTGCCGTGCGGGGCGAGCTGACCGCCGGAGCGTATATCGCGTTCCTGTCCTACAACGGCTACCTGACCTGGCCCATTCGCCAGCTGGGGCGGTCGATTTCCGAAATGAGCAAGGCGGGCGTGTCGCTGCGCCGCGTGCAGGAGATTCTGAACGCCAGGCCCGAGACCGACATCCCGGACCCCGAGACAACCGACTTCGGCGGGGACATCGTGTTCGACCGCGTCAGCTTCTCTTTTGACGGCAAAACGCCGGTGCTGGAGGACATCTCCTTCACGGTCCCGGCGGGGAAGACCGTCGGCATTCTGGGCGGGACCGGCTCCGGCAAATCGACGCTGATGCGCCTGTTGGACCGCCTGCTGACCCTGCCGGAGGGGAGCGGAACCATTACAATCGGCGGCAAAGACATTCGCCGGCTGCGCGCTGCCGACGTGCGGGCAAATATCGGGTTCGTGCTGCAGGAGCCGTATCTCTTTTCCCGCACGGTAGGGGAGAACCTGCGCCTGGCAAGGCCGGAGGCAGACGGGGCGGCAATCGCGCACGCGGCGCATGTTGCGTGTCTGGATAACGCCATTTCGCAGTTTACCGCCGGGTACGATACCTTTGTCGGGGAGCGCGGCGTGACGCTTTCGGGCGGGCAGAAGCAGCGGGCTGCCATTGCGCGGACGCTGGTGCAGGAGGTGCCGATTCTGATTTTTGACGACTCCCTCTCGGCGGTTGACACCGAGACCGATGCCACCATCCGCGCGCGCCTGGCAGAGAGCCGGGGAGACCGCACAACGCTCCTGATTTCGCACCGCACCGCAACGCTGATGCACACCGACCGCATTGTGGTCCTGGAACACGGGCGGATTGCGGAAATGGGCACGCATGCGGAGCTGCTGGCGCAAAACGGCATCTACCGCCGCATTTATGAGATTCAGAACGGAAAGGAGGCAGAGCACCGTGACTGACGAAAAAACACCGCAGCGAACCCACCTGAAATGGTTCGGCATTCCGCGCCTGCTTCCGTTTTTGCGCCCGCACCGCGGGTTGTTCGTCCTGCTGTTCGTCTTCGGGCTTGCCGGCAGCGCGTCGGAGATTCTCTATCCGCTCTTCCAGCGGTACGCAATCGACCGCTACATTGCCGAAGGAACGCTGGACACCCTGCCTTGGTTCGTGCTGTCGTATGTCGGGGTGATGGTGCTGTCGGCGCTGTCGGTCTACCTGTCCAACACCGGCTCGGCAAAGCTGGAAGTCCGGGTGGCGCACGATATGCGCAGGACCTGTTTCCGGCATCTGCAAACGCTGTCGTTCTCCTATTTCAATCAGAACAGCGTCGGCTATATCCATGCCCGCGTGATGAGCGACACCTCGCGCATCGGCACGCTGATTTCCTGGTCCTGCATTGACGGCGTTTACAACCTGACCTATGCGGTCGGAGCGGCGGCGGTCATGCTGTCCGTCAACCGGCGCATGGCGCTGCTGGTGCTGGCGGTGGTCCCGCTGTTTGTGCTGGCCGTCACGCTGTTTCAGCGCAAACTGCTGCCGCTGAACCGCCGCGTGCGGGAGATCAACTCGCAGATCACCGGCGATTTCAACGAGACGATTACCGGCGCCGAGACCGTGAAAACGCTGAACGCGCAGCGCCGCATGGAGACCGGCTTTCTGGCGCGGACCGGGGAAATGCGCCGCG